>NZ_DAOPSE010000006.1:0-77957 GCF_035349255.1 Defluviitoga sp.
ATAGATATGAGATCGAGAGCTCTGATATTTTGTTTATGTATAAAGACAATTTTACGGGTAGGCTCATTGCCGGAAGGCCAACACTACTTTTTTATCAAGAGATGAGAGATACACTCTTATTCACAGAATTTTATGAAAACGAACTATCAAAACTTAATTTGAGAGAGCTAATTTTTGTGGATTCTGAAGGATTGGTAAACGTTAAAATACCAGAGGGGTACTACTTTTTCATGGGTGACAACACGCTCGAAAGTCAAGATAGCAGATTTTTCGGTTTCGTTCCAACTAAAAATATCATAGGAACTACTTTTTTGCGTATCTATCCATTTAATAGGTTTGGAAAAATCTTTTAAAAATGCTATCTTCAAATAAAAATACCGCCAAAAAGGCGGTTTTTTAAATTTTAAATGTGTGGCGGAGACGGTGGGACTCGAACCCACACGGGGTGTAACCCCATCGGTTTTCAAGACCGACGCCTTAGCCAATTAGGCTACGTCTCCAAATATAATACAATTTTATCGTCTGAACCTCTACTATAACCAATTTTACCATAAAAGGAGTATATTGTCAATGGAACTTTCCAAGGAAATTCAGAAAAAGCTTGAAAAATACGTTAATTTACTGGTAAATTATCCTGTAAATTTGACATCATATAAGGATGAAAATGATGCCTATGAAAATCTTATACTTGACTCTTTAATACCGATATTTAATGATGAAGGTTTTTTATCTTCAAAAATTATTCTTGACATAGGAACTGGTGGAGGAATACCAGGATTGGTTTGGGCAATATGTTTTCCTGAAAAACGCTTTTATCTTGTAGAAAGTGTTAAAAAAAAGGTTGTGGCCATAGAGGCTTTTATAGAAGATTTAAATTTAAAAAACGTTAAAGTTTTTAATGAAAGAGCAGAAGATTTTGCCAGAAGTTACAGAGAATGTTTTGATTATGCAACTTGCAAAGCTTTAGCGCGTGGTGATATTGCTTTGGAGTATTTAACTTCTCCTGTAAAAGTTCAAGGTTTAATATCACTATTTAAAGGACCCAATTTTTTTCGTGATGAATGGAAGTATGTAGAAAAAGCTCAGGAATTACTCAAAGTTCAAAAAGATTACACCATAGAGTATGAAATAGAAAAAGGACAAAAGAAACGCTACTTAGTGGTTTTTAGAAAGCTTGAAAAGACATCCAAAAAGTATCCAAGAGAGAAAGGAATCCCTGCCAAGTATCCAATAGGTGAAGAAGTATGATCAGATTGATAGTTGATGGGAAACGCGAAGGTACAATGAATATGGCATTGGATTTATCTTTAGCTGAGAGTGCAGCTTTAGAAAAAGTAACAACAATAAGAATATATGAATGGTTAAGGCCTACTCTCTCCCTTGGTAAACATCAAAAAACTCATAATTTAGACTTAAATTATATAAACAAGGAAGGTATCTCAATTGTTAAAAGACCTACTGGAGGAAGGGGGGTTTTACACAAAAGTGAGTTTACTTATTCATTTTCAACTTATCTAAACTATGATAAATTACCTATCAATCTTTTAGACAGCTATTTAAAAATATCTAAAGCTCTAGTAGAGTCTTTTAAATTATTAGGAATGAATGCGGAGTTAGAAAGTTCGAAAAAAAGCGGAGTAACAAAAGATATATGTTATGATGCACCCTCTATTTATGAAATTAAAATAGATGGTAAAAAATTTGTTGGTAGTGCTCAATATAGAACAAATTCATTTATTTTACAACATGGTTCAATTCCTATTGAAATCGATTATGACGCTTACGTCAGTTGTTTTAAATATTCAAATAAGCAGGAAATAAAACGTTATTTACAAGGACATACAATTGATATTAAATCACTTAACAATAAAAACTTTAGCAAGAAAGATCTCACGAATGCTTTTAAAAAAGGATTCGGATCGATCTTTGAAGAAGAAGTTATCGAGGGGAATTTAATACAAAAAGAAATACAAAGAGCTGAAAATATAAAAAATGAATTTATTGTTTATCTTTGAGGAGGGAAAGATTTTATTATTTCTTGGACTAAAGGTTGCATAGATTGTTTGACTATTAAATTTGCGTATTCCATATTTATTAATTCCTTAAGCCATTTTTCAGCATTGGATTCCGGAATTAATTTATTATCCTCAAATAGTTTATTGTTTTGAGCATCATTTAAAATTTTTGAAAAGATATTAGCTACAAAGATTTCTGTGACTTCTTTGACATCAGAATTTTCATAGTTTGATCTTGATAATGTTAATGCTGAGGTTATAATCTCTGTATTCATATCTACATCACCACTAGTTCCGCATAAATGTAAGAACTTGCATTTTGTATGATTGCTATTATATCTTGAGGTGTAGCGCCTGCAGATTTCAAGGCTGTTATAAGTGTAGAAACAGTCGCAGGTTTTCCATTAATTTTTTGGTTTTCTATACTGATATTAAAATTACCATAACTTACTGTAAAATCATCCATTTCAACATTTCCACCTAAAAC
This sequence comes from Defluviitoga sp., assembly GCF_035349255.1. NCBI lineage: Bacteria > Thermotogati > Thermotogota > Thermotogae > Petrotogales > Petrotogaceae > Defluviitoga > Defluviitoga sp. The sequence continues at coordinate 2,503 of NZ_DAOPSE010000006.1, forward strand.
TATTGTACCAGTTTTTTCATTAATTACTATTTTTGCTTTTGCATCAGGAACAACTTCAATTTCTTCTATTAAAGCTAGAAACGATATAATGTCATCTTCAAAGAATTCTGGAACTTCTATTCTAATAGAAGAAGGATCGGTTGCTTGGGCAATTTTAAAAGAAAAAGTTGAGTTAATTGCGCTAGATACCCTTGAAGCAGTTGTGACATCTGGTTGTTTTAAGTGGATTGTCACAGTATTATCTTTAACGATACTTGCGGGTATTTCTCTTTCAATAATGGCTCCTTCAGATATATATCCTACGACCTTATATCTATTCTGTAAATTAGAAGTAGTTCTAACGTTAGCTCCTCCTGTCAAAACATTTCCTTGAGCAACAGCATAAACTCTATTGTCCGCTCCATATAGTGGAGTTTGAACTAAATACCCATTCTCAAGTGATTGTGAGTCTCCAATAGCTGCCACTGTAACGTCTAGCCGCATTCCTTCTTTGTAAAATGGAGGAATATCTGCGAATATCATAACAATGGCACTGTTTTTGGTCTTTACCTGAGAATCAAGATATATATTAAAATTTACTAACATATTACTAATCATTTCCGAAGTTACACTTCCAGAATCTCCTGTTCCACTCAGACCGGTTACTAATCCAATACCAAACAATTGGTTGTCTCTTGCTCCTCTAAAATTTGAAATGTCTTTTATTCTAACGGCTGAAAAAGATAAAGCAGGAATAATGATTAATAAAATAAAAAAATAAGAAAATTTTGTTTTCATTACACCCCACCTCTAAAAGAATATATTTGCTATTCCTGAAAGAATTGAAGATAACCAAGATGGCTCGTTTGGATCTTGTTGAAAAACAATATCGCCATCGTACCATATTTTAGCATCAGCAATACTTTCAGAAAATACAGTTCCATCTTTTGCTATATTTTTAGGAGAAATTAGACCTTCGACTATAATTGTATTTCTATTTTTGCCAATTTTAATTTCTTTTTCCCCTCTTATTTTAAATAATCCATTTTCATTTTTATCAACAATTATTGAAGAAATAAATAACTGTACTTTGGCACTTGAAGAAGAAGTAACTTGATTGTTTTGAACTGATATCTGTGAAGGATCAGAAGAACCGATCGGTAAAAATTTACTCAAGTCCATACCAGCTATGCTGCTTACAAAAGAGTTGATAGTTTGGGTTGATGAGCCTTTGTAATTTGGCATACTTTCAGATAAGGATAAAGAAGGATTTTCTGAAACAACTATGATAACAATGTCACCTATATTAAAATTATTGTTATACGTAAATAAAGAATTTGCTTCCTCATCTTTTTTATTCCAAAGTGAATCTCCAAACACGGTAGTTATTAAAAATAAAGAAATTATTACAAAAACAATATAGTATCTACCTTTTATATTTTTCATTTCGATCACCCTCCGATTTTAACCAAAACTGCAGGTCCTTCTATTAGCCTACCTGAAATTATTTGTCCTGTCTCAGTATTTCTAGCGTTGATAATTTCACCGTAATTCGCATTTGTCATAGCTCTTGCAATGCTTGTAATTCTTATGCCTTCACATTCCACTATAACAATAAGAACATCTCCAGCTTTAATGTCAGGGATTTTTTTTAAATAAGTAAGATTAACGATTTCTCCTTTTTTTACGTCTTTAGTTAATTCATATTTTCCTTCTTTTAGTAACTGTATATCAACGGGTATGTACCTTATTGCCAAAGAATTTACAGTAGCTTCTTCCGTAAAAGTTTCATTTAAAACAGTGCCTCGTTTAGCATCTCTTGAGTAAATTAAGGCTTTTTCATATTTAGCAACTTCTGCTGTGATAGAAATATACTTTTTTTTATAGTTTTCATCTGTTACATAAACACTGATAAATAGTTTATCGCCAGATTGAGAGATTCTTGATATTTCAGCTTCAATAACAGTTTTAGGGACATTTTTTAGGTCTATGCTTTTAATTATTAATTCCGAGTCATATTCCTTGATCGCTTCTTCTAGGAAAGAAAATAAATCAATATTATTTTGGGTTGAATTTTTTTTGTCATCATAGATTATAGTTATTTGATCTGACTCAAATACTATTTCAAAATCATTATAATAACTGTTTAATAAACCATTCAGAATTTTAGCTAAATTCTCTTTTGTGTAGATAATAGAATCTCCGGTGATATACGAAATAGTTCTATCATAATTGATGTCTTGAAATAGATCTTTCAAAGAAAAAGTTCTATCTTCTGAAATTACTTCTTTAGGTACATGGAAAATCATTTTTGAAAATAAAAAGGAAGATACCAAAAAAAACATTACTAAAATAAGAATTACGAAAAATCGATTTAACATGACTATTCCGCCTTCCATTATGAAACAGGCCCACTCTGTGGAAAAATTTGGTTTATGTTTATCGTTTAATGTTAGAAACGGTTCTTAGCATTTCATCTGCAGTTGTGATCGTTTTTGAATTTATATCGTAGGCTCTTTGAGCGATAATCATATCTACCATTTCTTTAACCACATCGACATTGGATTTTTCTAAATAACCTTGTTGTAAGGAGCCAAAACCATCTTGTCCAGGAATACCTTCTACAGCATTACCAGAAGCTGGAGTTTCTATGTATAAATTATTACCTACTGGCTTTAAACCTGAAGGATTTAAAAATCTTATTATGGTTATGTTTCCCACGTTTTGTATGCTTCCATCTCCAAGAACAACACTTACAATGCCATCAGGTGAAATATTGATCCCTACGGAATTTTCGGGAATTACTATGTTTGGAATTATCATAAGACCGTCACTAGTTGTAAGTCTTCCATTTGCATCGATCTTAAAAGAACCATCTCTTGTGTAAGCGATTCTTCCATCCTGCATTTGAACTTGGAAAAAACCGTCTCCCATAATAGCTAAATCAGTTGAATTATCCGTTGGTTCGATATTTCCTAAAGTAAAAATTCTTGTTGTTGAAGATAATCTGGTACCATGACCTACATATAATCCTGTAGGCAAAATAGATCCTTGTGCAGTGGGTGTACCTGATTCCTTAACAGATGAATAAAGAAGGTCCTGAAATTCTGCCCTTTGTTTTTTGTAACCTGTAGTATCAACATTTGCTAAGTTATTAGAGATGATGTCTAATTTCCGCTGTTCTGCGTTCATTCCTGTTGCGGCACTATATAAGGATACCAACATGTTCTTCCCTCCAGACTGTTTTGTGGAAGATAAATAATCTTATGTCTTAAAGAATATTTAAATTGAAGTAATTTCAACGAGTTTAGCGTTCAATGAATCTGTGGCACTTATTGCATGTTGAAGAATATCAAATTTCCGATTTGCCTCGATCATTTTTATCATTTCATTTAGAGCATTTACATTAGAACCTTCTAAATATCCCTGTTTTATTTTATATTCTTGTGGAGTGAGAGCTAACTCGAGACCGATAAAATAATTGTCACCATATTTTGTTATATTTTCTAAATTCACAATATTTAATCTTGCATCGGTTCCAGCAATACTCCCATCACTAAACACAAAAAAATCATCTATATCTACCACTATAGGATTGTTTTGATCATCTAACACAAGATCACCATTTTTCGTCACAAGAAACCCTTGATTATCAATTGTAAATTCACCATTTCTGGTATAAAGAAAATTATCGTTTCTTTGAACTTTGAAAAAACCTTGTCCATGAATGGCAAAATCAAAGTTATTCTCAGTTTCATTCAATGGACCTTGTTCTCTACTTAGAATAACGTCATCTAAAACAACAGAGCTAAAAATGTTTCCTATTGTCCTTCCACGAGCATCTTCATTTTGGTAAGCCCTTATTTCTTTTTCATAGTAACTTTTAAAGACGTTATAATCTTTTTTGTAGCCAACTGTATCTACGTTAGCCAAATTATTTGCTATTGAATCAAGTTCAGCAAGGGAATTTAACATTCCAGCTGTGGCGGCATAAATACCTCTCATATCTTTTCTTCCTCCATTTTTAGAAACTAACTTGTACCCTGTTTAATAATTCTATGTTCTCTAGCAAAATTCCTGTCCCTTTAGCACAAGTTAGATGAGGATCTTCTGGAATGTGTGTTATTATGCCAGTTTGCTCACTTATTAATTTGTCTAAACCTCTTAACTTTGCAGTTCCTCCTACTACGATTAGACCGTTTCTCATTATATCTGCTGATAGTTCCGGAGGGGTTTTTTCTAAAATGCTTTTGATTTTATTAACAATTTCATTCAACACAGGCCTTATTGCATTCAAGATATCATCAGAATTGATAATTATGGAAGCAGGTAAACCTGTTTTTAGGTTTTGCCCTTTAACTTCTGTTTCAAAAGTTTCTTCACTCGGATGTGCCTTGCCAATTTCTATTTTTAAACGTTCGGCTGTAGCTTCACCAATAAAAAATTTATATCGTCTTTTAATATATTTTACTATCTCTTGATCCATAGCTTCTCCAGCCACTTTTATTGTTTGACTTAGTACACAACCTCCGAGGCTTAAAACCGCGATATCTGTAGTACCTCCTCCAATATCAATAACCATGTGTCCATTGGGTTCGGCAATGTCAATTTCGCTTCCAATCGCTGCTGCTAACGGCTCACTGATTAGAAAAACTTTTGCTGCTCCAATTCTCGAAGCAGCTTCTTTAACTGCTCTCCTTTCAACATCTGTGGTTAAAGCAGGAATACCTATTATTAAATTTGGTTTGTAGAAACTGAAGCTACGGGAGTTAGCTTTTTTTATAAAATACCTTAAAACTTCTTCTATTATGTTTGGATCGGCAATCACTCCGTCTTGTACAGGCCTTATTATTTGTATTTGATCGGGTGTTTTTCCGAGCATTTCTTTTGCTTCTTTTCCTATAGCTATCATATTTTTTTTGTTTTTGTCTATCGCAACTACTGATGGTTCTTCAATAATAATTCCTTTGCCTCTTTGGTAAACAACAAAAGTAGCGGTTCCTAAATCTATACCCAAATCAGACTTTGCCATAATTTACCTCCTGTCTTTTATTACTAATAAAATCTGATAAATAAAAATAAATAATTTTGTGCCTGGCGGGAATCGAACCCGCATCTTTGGATCCGGAGTCCAACGCTTTATCCTTTAGGCTACAGGCACATTAATTTGGACAAAGGAAATAACGTCCTAATTTTCTTTTCATTTTCTTTAAGTGAGATTATTAATTCATAATCGTTTTGTAAATCCGAAGTTAGAGAAGTACTTTTAAGCCCTTGCTTGTAGTAAAACCAGAATATCCAAGGGTCTTGTGTAAATAAAGTTAAATTCTCATTTTTGGTTTTTTCTAGGATATTACTTATAGGAACATCAACGATCAAAATATTATTATAAATAGATAAGTCACATTCTATTTTATAAATAGGTTTTTCGCGTAATTCCACAGCTATTTGAGGATTTTCTAGAAAAGTATTAAGAATCAAAACACTGCTGTTTTGATCTTTAACTTTTTTTATTTTTTTAAAAGGTACATTTCCTTTTAATTCATTATACAAAGATGAAGTTGTTAAGCGTTCATCTACTAAAAAAATTTGACATCCTGTTTTATTTTTTATACGCAAAGCTGTTTCAATTGTTAAAAAAGTTTGGTGTGAATATCTTCCAGATAAAGAAATTGGCAACCCAAACACAAGTATACTTCCGTTATTTAAATTTAAAGATTCTAAATATTCAGTTAATTCTTCAGATCTAACAGTATCCTTTGGTAAAGCTATTTTTAGTTTTTCGTCAGTAACTGCTATTCCACAAAAGGTAGTTCCGTAGTCAATACAGTATATTTTCATTTGGCTAAGAGTTCACCTACAATATCTTTTTCTATTTTTATCAATTCATAATTTATGTTATTGGTATCCAATATGTGCTCAACGTCTAATTTATCTTTTGCTGAAACAACTATAATTGGTTCGCAGTTTTCTGAAAACTTTTCAGGGAACGGAAAAATTTTACAAAAAAACCGGTTTCTTATTAATAAATCTTTTACAATAAGTATTTCATAGTTTTGAACTATAACTATCATATTAAGATCAAGAGTTGTTAACAGTTGTTTGTTCAAATTATACACCTCGTGCCCCGATTTTAGTGACATTTCCTTTTAAAAATTCAATAAATTCTCTTGAATCAAAATTTTCATAAAAGTTAATAGAATTTTTTAGTATCCAACTATCTAATATGTTTTCTTTGAAATTTGATGTTTCACGTAGTTTTTTTAAATCAAAGCTACTAGTTATTTCAATATCATCATCATGAATTTTTATCAAATTGGCTTCTTGAAGAACTCCTAAAACAACAAAAGCTAAGTCACTTTCTCCCTTAAATAGAGTGTTAACAACACTATCAATTTCTGAATTGTTCGATTTAATGAAATCATAAGTTTTTTTCAAAATTTTAAAGGACGGATATTTTTTTGCATAATCGTACATCATCCTAACTTTGAATTTTTTGTCATAGCCAAAAATTATCGAGATCTTTTGGTTTTTATTGGACCAACCAGAAACTAAATCTAAAAATTCTAAAGCTGTTTTTGGCACATCCAGAACTATTATGGTAGGAGGGTAACCCTTTGTTTCTAAAGCAAGACCATTATTAGAAAAAGAGGTCAAATAAAAATATGCATATTCTCTTCTAAATTCTTCTCGCGCTAATATTTTTTCCCTATAGCTCATTGAGTGATTAAAAATTTTAATATTACCATCATTTATATTAAATTTTTTGTCCATCAACTTTATTAAAGATTTTTGTCTAGAAGATTCATTAAGAACTACAACACGACTGTTTCGGCTGTCAATATATTCTTTTATAATGTTTACAACATTATTATTTTCTTTTATAACTTCAAAATTATTATTTGCTGATGAAGCTATGAGAATTTTAAAACCATAATTTTTTAAAAGCTCTTTCAGATTTTCATCATATAAGGCACCAAACATGGTCACATTCTGCTTTGTAAGGATATGATTTCTAAATTCAATGAAATCTTTAACTTTTCTTATAACCGGATGAAATAAGGTATAAAAAGGTTCGTCTATTATTATTTGGCAGTCCATAGAATCCAGGACGTGTAAATTCTTTAAGTATTCAGGAACTGTCAAAAAAAATACTTCAAATTTAGGTAGTACATTTGCGTTCATTGAATAATATTTATTCACAAAGAGCATATTTTCTGGTAAATAAGAAGAAACTATTTTATAAGAATGTTCTAATAAACTTTTTGTTCCCGATATTATCATTACTTTTTTATTGTTTTCTATACTTAACAAAATCTTTTTAATCAAAGACACATTTTTAAGTTTACTTGGTAAAAACATAACTACTTTATTATTTAATAGGTTTTCTTTCAATACTTCTATCTGAGAAATTTTATCAAGTTCATCTTTCAAAATGGGGTTTAACAGCTTGTTCTCACTTGATTCTTCAAAGAGGGCATGTTCTTTAATGTTCATATCTTGAAGATAGAATTTTACATAACTGTTTTTAAGGTTATATGAATTTTCTATTCTAAAAGTTCCAACTGCATCAACTAACAAATCTTTTCTTTTGTTCCAATTAAGATTTAACAAATTTATACCTAAATCATAACCTAAAACATCAACAATCAATGAATTATCATTTTTAAGAATACCATAAAAGTTTTGAGAACCATTACTGAAAAACTTTAAGTTTTCAATTTTTGCATTTCTTATTAAAAATAATGGTTCTGGGTTCATATAACCAAAAGGTTCCAACTTTTCTAAGTCCTCAAACATGTTTGGAAATATGCAATCAATTTCCATATCTATTTCTAAATAATATGGGATTTCTTTTTTTCCATAAATTTCTTTGTAAGCAGTATTAACGGTTTTTCTTAGAGCTTCTATGTTTTTAGAATAACAGGAGAATCCCGCTGCTAACTTATGTCCACCGAATTCTTCTAGAAGATTTTCTTCGCTAACTTTGAGTAATAGTTCCATTAAATCAATTCCCTGAGGACTTCTTCCAGAACCTTTGCAGATATCTTTACTTTTAGAAATCATTAATACTGGTTTATTAAATTGACTTGATAATTTAGAAGCAACTATTCCTAGGACTCCTAAATGCCAGTTTTCTCCACTAAGAACTAGTACATCGTCGTCTTTATATTCTGGATGTAAATCAAGTAAACTTAAAGCGTATAAATATATTTCTCTTTCAGTACTTTGCCGTCTTGAATTAAGTTTTAAAAGATCAGAAACTGCCTTATTGATTTTTTCCTCCTCATCTAAAGTTAACAGTTTGAAAGCAGCGTATGCATTAGCCATTCTACCAGCGGCGTTTATTTTTGGAGCTACTTTGTAAGCAATCGTTCTAGAGTTAATTTCTGAGTCGACTATTTTCAACTCGTTTAGTAGATAAGCAAGGCCTTTGGTAGGATTTGTTTTTAACTTTTCTATTCCTCTTTTTACAAAATATCTATTTTCAGATAGGATGGATACTATATCGGCGATAGTACCAACAGCTACGAGGTCAATATATTCAAACGGGTCTAATGATTCGTCAAAAGAACTAAAAAGCGCTTGAAGTAGTTTAAAAGTTACACCTACTCCCGCTAAATCTCTGAAAGGATATTTACAATCATTTCTTTTTGGATTTATGATAGCGTCGGCATTTGGGAGTTCATCCTTAGGAATATGATGATCAGTAACGATTACTCTCATGCCTAAAGATTTAGCATAATCTATTTCCTTTAATGAGGTAGTTCCACAATCAACCGTTACTAGATTATTGTATCCTTTTGATTTTAATTCAAAAATCGCTTTTTCATTTAGACTGTATCCTTCATCTATTCTAGAAGGTATATAAGATGTTACTTCAAAACCTAATTTTTTCATACCAAGATACAAAACCGCACAAGAGGTCACTCCATCAACATCGTAATCACCAAATATTGCTATCTTTTCCTTTTTTTGTTTGATGGTTTTTAATATTTCAACGGCTTTTGACATATCTTTCATTAAGAAAGGATCATAGGTATATTCTTCAGGATGGTTTAAAAATATATCTGCTTCTTCGGGAGTCTCTATATTACGAGAAACCAACAGTTTACTTAAAAAGTCTGAAATTCCCAAAGAAAAAGATAGGTTTTTTGCGATCTTTTCCCTTTCTTTATAAAGAGGATCTTTTTGGTCCCAAAAAACCTTCCATTTTCCCTCCATATTCAATTTCTCCCTTCTCTTTATTTTTTTCTTTATATATATTATACCTTATTAGCTTTCCTAAACCAAAACATGTATATTAGGTTATATGTAAATGTAGTATAATTAACCTAGCTAACAAAGAAAAAGGAGATATTCATAAAGTGAGAAAAAGAATTTTGATAACATTGGTTTTATTTTTATTTGTTTCTCATGTATTAGGAGCAGTTTCAATAGATGATCTAATTAATCTTTCAAAAAATCCTGGCACATTAGAAATATCGTGGGAGTATTTTGTAGAATATATAAAGGACAATCCCACAGACACCAAAATTTCAGAAGTGGGAGAATTGATATCTGCAAAAAGGTATTTGTACAATAAATATAAAGATTTTTACTTTGTAGATGCTGTTCTTTCTGAAGATCTCAAATCTTTTTGTATTAATCTAGGAGTATTAAGCGCGAATTTCCGTTTACCCAAAGAAGATACTGAAATGATTATTTATATTTTTCCTCAAATTCCTACTGTCATTGAAGAAATACTTGAAACAGGTATTTTTTCCGAACCATTTTATAAATATCTATATAAATTAGATGGCTTACGCGAGTTTTTAAGCGTGAATTCATACGAAAAATTCATAGAAAGTATTGTGGAAAATTCTGTTAAATTGCCGATTTTTTTCGACGAAGACATGAAAAATTTTATTTCAACATTTGTCCCCCAAAATAATTTTGCTCTATTTGAAGAAATTATTAATAAGTCAAGATATGTAGTAAATGAGGAAAATTATTTAGGCATATATAATCTTCTTTCCTTTTTAGAAGAAAATAATTTTTTAAAACAATCCTTAGTAGTTTATTCACAACTTGATAAGTATTTTACAATAAAAAAGATGCTTACATCTCTTAACAACAGTGTTTTTTTTATAGAGAAACAAGAATTACCTTCTTTTATTTCACAGGTTTATGATGTTGGTATTGAACTTAAAGATATACAGATTGAGAAGAATCTTTTGTATAATATGTATTATTCATTATTAAGAACTTTGAATTCCAAATTAGATGGTATTCAGGAACTTGTACCCATTGAGAAAAACTTTGAAAATTTGCAATTGGCCTTTAACAACGAGATAAACGGTGAAATATTAAAATTACAAAATAACGTTATTAGAATTCAAAGTTACCCAACCTCTAAGGTAAGTGTAGATTCATCTTTATCTCAGCAGAAAACAAAAGCAGAAAATCAAGTTCGTGAAAATAAGTATGTTGCATTTATATATATTATTATTGGAATTGGAATTGCAACTTTGTTCATTTTTTTATACTTTGAATTATTTCCAACATATAATAAAATAAACTTTTTGTGCAATTTAAAGTTTGGTAAGTATGCGGTGCATTTAGCTGAAAAGTTGGTTATTAAAGATCCAGGAAATTATAAGAATTTTCTTGTACTAGCAAGATCCTATGAAGTATTAGGAGATTATGCAGCTTCCATAAATGCATATAAATCTGCTTTAAATTTAAAAAATAAAAATATATTCGATAAAAAATAACTTTTAAAAAATAGATTTTTGATCTAAAGGAGATATTAAATATGAAAGAAGAAAATTTATTAATTTTATCTACGTCGTTGAGTGAAATGTTTGTCTTATTAAGGACCAAAAATGATGAAATATATAAAAAAATTTTATTGGGTAAAAAATCTGGAAATTATCTTGCAAGCGCAATTCAAGAGATATTGATAGATTCAAGTTTAGAGATAAACGATATAGAAATGTTTGCTGTTGACATTGGACCAGGATCATTTACTGGTATAAGGGTGGCTATATCAACTTTGCAAGGTTTATTAGTAATTAAACCAGAAAAAGAAGTTTATACATTTTATTCCTCAGATTTTTTGTATCTTTCGGCATTGAAGAATTACAAAAATTTAGTTGGGGAAAAATTGGCTGTGTTAAAAAGGGCTAGGGAAAATGCAGCTTATGTGTCTATTTATAAGAATCTCAAGCGAATTTTCGGGCCAGAAATGGTTTTTTATATTCATTTTCATAGAATTCTTAAGGATTGTATTTTAATAAATGAAGAAGCTTCCTACTTCAAAGAAAAATATAAACTAGAAAATCGATTACTAAATGCAGAAATTGACGATGAAAGTATAATTGAAGTTGCCCTAAGAGGAGAAAAAGTGAAAGTAGAAGAAGTGATACCTTTGTATCTTCAAAAACCTATTGCCGTAGAAAACTATGAAAAGAACCATACTTAAATGCTATTTACTAGAATCAAGAAATTTATCTAAAAAAAGATGTAAAGAAAAACCTGATAAAAAACTGAAGCAATATAGAATCTTCACAGGTTTTCGCGATTTTATATTGATTAAATAAATTGCAACTGACATACCAATGGCCATGAATATGGAATGCCAAATTCCTCTGTGTTTTGTAAGTGCATTGAACAAAAATCCTAAAAGTAACCCTATTAATATTCCTAAAGATAAAATTATTAAGTTTGACAAGTTATAAGAAAGGGGCAGATAATTTCTATATAAATAGTCATATTCAAACAAATAATAAACGACACCAAAAATCAAAGAGAGTCTAAATAACTTATTAACAAATGAATAATTATGGTCTACATCCGGGAAGTCACTACCTATTACAAATAAAAAATAAGAAATAACAATTTCATAAGAAATGTAATTAACTTCATTGAAAAAAAGAGTATAAAGCCAATTAAATAAGAAGAAAAAGATAGGGAAAACAAGAATACCTGAAAAAATATGAGTTTTGAAATTAGGCATTATTTTTGTTTTCTACCTTTTCAATATCTTTAAAATTTAACACTTCTAGGGGTTGATTTTTTAACCAACATTCAATGATACCGCCATTTTTTAGGTCTTTATAAAATAGAACCTTAGCTTGTTCACATTTTATTGTTTTAGAAACTGTTTTTAATATGGGCCTATTATAATGTTGGAGCTGATGCAAATCCTTAGAAGTGAGTTTGTCGACAATAAGGGTATTAGTTCCAGAAGAAAATAAAAAATCAAAATAATTTGAAATTTTGGAAATATTTATATTTTTAATTTCGTTGTGCGCCCAATTAAATGTACCATATGTTACAAATTCCCCTAAAAAGTTAAACAGCGGAATGCCTTCTAAAGTGTAGTAACTAGATAATCTTTCTAAAGCTTCAGGGGTAACAAAAATAACCTTACCTGTATATAAGATTTTTTCAGCATTTTTAAGTTTATTTAGGTTTTCTAAAGAAATAGGATAAATTAAGTTTATCAAAAAACAGTATCCTCCTTCGTAGTATTTTCTTCGGAAGAACGACCAGCTTTTGAAATAATTTCGTATGTTAAAGTTTTGAGCGAGACTACAAAATCTACATTTTCTACAACTACATCTTCGCTTACATTAAGAGTGACAGGAGTAAAATTTAAAATTCCTTTTATCCCTGCTTCTACAAGCAGATCAGTAACAGTTTGAGCAGCGTTAGAAGAAACAGTTAATATAGCTATTTCAAAATTAGTTTTCTTCATTTCATCTTTTAACTCATTTATGTGTTTAATTACTACTCCTGGCAATAAGACTGAATTAACTTTGCGTTTATCAACATCAAAAGCCGCGACTATTCTAAATTTATTTTTCTCAAGTTCAGGATAATGTGAAATGGCTTTTCCTAAGTTACCAACACCTACTATAGCAATGTTCCAAACTCTCTCGGTACCAAGAATTATGTGTATTTTTGATAATAATTTTTCTACATTATATCCGACCCCTCTTTTCCCAAATTCTCCAAAATAAGATAAATCTTTTCTAACTTGAGAGGCTTTTATGTTTAAAGCTTCTGCAATTTCTTTGGAAGATGTTTTCTCTACTCCCTCTTCTTTTAATTGGGTTAAAAATCTATTATACATCGCAATTCTTTTTATAGTAGGCTTTGGAACTTTTACGTCTTTCATTTTTTTTAGTTTTTCCGCTTGAACTAAGTTATTAAAAAGCAGAAAAACTTTTGCACCTCCTTTTAAATGTTTTAGTTGAATAATCTTACAAATTTTTAAGGCCAAATTATTACATGAAACCTTATTGTACCACTATATTGATGATTTTTCCAGGGACATATATTATATTTCTTATAGTTTTGTTTTTAATATATTTTTTAATTTTTTCATCTTCTAAAATTACCTTTTTAATTTCTTCCTCAGATAGATCTAAATTAATTGTAACCTGAGATCTTAATTTTCCATTTATTTGGACAGCTATAGTCACTTCTTCTACTTCAAGCGCTTTCTTATCCACTGCAGGCCAAAAGGCTTCGCAGATAAGGCTTTGTTTTCCCAGCAAATTCCATAATTCTTCACAGATATGTGGTGCAATCGGAGAAAGCATTAATACAAAATTATCTGCAAATTCCTTTAATAGAAATATATTCCATTCTTTTTCATTTACAGAGTTTATGTAATTATTGAAATCATTCAATAACTCCATTAAAGAACTTACAGCAGTGTTAAATTGGAAGTTACCTTCTATGTCATTTGTTATTTTCTCTATAGTCCTATGTAGCTTTCTCCTTAAGTCTTTTTCAACCTTATTATTTAAAGAATATTTCTTAGTAAATTTTATGTTATTTACCTTTTCAATAATTTTCATATAAGTGTTCCATACTTTATTTAAAAACCTATAAGTACCCTCTATTCCTGAGTCATTCCATTCAGCATCTTTTTCTGGGGGGGCCATAAAAAGTATATAGGTTCTTAAAGCATCTGCTCCATATTTTTCTATCATTTCATCTGGAGAAACAACGTTTCCTTTAGATTTAGACATTTTTGCGCCATTTCTGTAGATCATTCCTTGGGTGAAAAGATTCTCGAATGGTTCATCAAAGTCTAGATAGTTTAAGTCTTTCAATACTTTGGTTATAAATCTAGAATATAGTAGATGCAAAATGGCATGTTCTACTCCACCTATATATTGATCAACAGGTAACCAGTAATTAACGTCACTTTTTTCAAAAGGCTTGTCTGTTAAGTTTGGATTAATATATCTTAAGTAATACCAAGAACTATCAACAAAAGTATCCATTGTGTCTACTTCTCTTCTTGCTTTGCCACCACATTTTGGACATTTTACATATTTGAAATCAGGATGATCAATGAGCGGACTTGTCCCTGTAGGTTTAAATTCAACATCCTTTGGCAACCTTACAGGGAGGTCTTCCTCGGGTACAGGGACTGTGCCACACTTGTCACAATAAATGATAGGAATCGGAGCTCCCCAATATCTTTGCCTTGAAATAAGCCAGTCCCTCAATTTATATTGAACAGCGAAAGCCCCTAGTTTATTACTTTCTAACCATTCACAAATTCTTTTTATGGCTTCTTGATTTTCTAAACCAGTGAATTCGTCGGAGTTAACTAGTATTCCGTCACCTGTATAAGCATTTTCGAGATCATCTTCATTTAAAGAGTCATTTGCATCCTTTGGCTTTATTACGATTCTAATTGGCAAGTTATATTTTTTAGCAAATTCGAAGTCTCTTTGGTCATGAGCAGGTACCGCCATTATGGTACCTGTACCGTATTCGTATAAAATGTAATTTGCAACATATATAGGTATCTTCTCTCCGTTAACAGGATTAACAGCATAACTTCCCGTAAAAACACCTTCTTTAGGAGCATCTTGAGAAGTCCTTTTAAATCTATCTTGAACACTAATCTTTTTTATGAATTCTTCGACTTCTTGTCTGTTTTCTGGAGTAGTTAACTCTTCAACTAACGGAGATTCTGGCGCTAAAGCCATAAATGTAACGCCCCATAGAGTATCCGGCCTTGTAGTAAAAACTTTTAGAGTTTTATCTATACCATGTATTTTGAATTCTACTTCAGCACCTTCACTTTTACCAATCCAATTTTTTTGCATTGTTTTTACGTTTTCAGGCCAACCTGTAAGTGTATCCAAATCGTTTAGAAGTCTTTCTGCATAATCTGTAATTTTAAAATACCATTGTTCTAACCTTCTAATAGTAACCTCTGTTCCACACCTTTCACATCTACCATTAACAACTTGTTCATTGGCCAAAACAGTTTTGCAGTGGGGGCACCAATTAACAGGAGCTTTCTTTTTGTAAGCTAAGCCGTTATAATATAGTTGAAGAAACAGCCATTGTGTCCATTTATAATAATCTTCTTTACAAGTTATTATTTCTCTATCCCAATCATAACTTATTCCTATTTTTTTAATTTGTTTTCTTATAATATCGATATTTTCAAATGTCCAATCTTCTGGATGCAACTTTCCTTTTTCTATAGCTGCATTTTCAGCAGGTAATCCAAACGCATCAAAGCCAAAAGGATGTAAAACATTAAATTGTTTAGTACGTTTATACCTTGCCACAACATCTCCGATAACGTAATTTTTGACGTGTCCTACATGCAGAGAACCAGATGGATATGGAAACATAACTAAGTCATAATATTTTGGTTTAATATCTTTATTAGGTGTTTTAAATATCTTATTCTCTTCCCACAACTTTTGCCACTTTTGTTCTATTTCTTTAGGATCGTAAACTTTGTTTGTAACAGACATTTTTGTTATTTCCTCCATTTTAAGTTTAATCAACATTTTAAGATAGTTATATATCTTAGTAGATATAAAGAATATGCACCTTGTTAATTATACCACATTTATTGTCCGGTAACAGTAGGAATGTAAAGATTTAAATCTTTCATTATGTTGTTAATTTCTTTATTTGGATGTTTTATAAGTCTGTATTGACCAGGTTCTTTTATCAAAAAGTAAGTATTATCTGGGACACCGCTTTTAAAAGATGAATTGTAAGGTACTTGATAAGTATATTGTGTTTCAACAGTCGGACCCTTGAAAAAATAAAATTTATATGGATTTAAACCAGGCTTTAAATTTCCTTGGAAGATGTATTTTCCTTCAGGATTTTTAAAAGATACCCATACTTCGTTGTGACCAATTATATATATTTGTATATATCCAGAATTAGAAGGTTCATCTAAGCTAGTTAAGATTTTATCTAAATCATTCATATTTTTTTCTAAAAAACTTTTTGAGACAATAAATTTTTCTACTATTCCGTTAGGATCATAATAGCTTTGAAGAGTTTCAATTTCCTTTTCAAGATCATTTAATTTTTGTGTTAAGTTAGAATTAAGTCTATTAAATTGACTTTGGAAATTTCTTTTTAGTTCAATAACTCTTATCTCATTCGTTATTGCAATTGTTATAGCTACAAGGACCATTACGACGAGTGTTATCTTGAATTTCATATTAACCCCCCAAAAATTTCTTTTATTTTATCGTATTCATCTTTTTTTTCTTCTAAGATTTTTTTAATTTTCTGAAGAGTGTTATCAACTTTCTTTGTGTTTACATTAGATATATCACTTATTTCCTGATAAGTATATCCCTTCATCCATAATTCGACAATTTCTCTTTCATCATCATGTAATTCTTCCATACCTTTTGCAAAAAAATAGTCCATTAAGAAATCTTGCTTTTCTGAATCAGTGTCTTCAATATAATAATCAGCGTTCTCGCTGAAATAATCATCACTTCTTTCGATACTGATTGCATCAGTTAACACCTTATGCTTATTCCTATTAAGGTAAGTTACGAAAGATTTAACTTCAGAAGAAATGTTCATATAAGCAAAACTAGAAAACTTAGTATTTGCATCGTCTCTAAAATTATAAACTGCTTGAATTAAGCCGACAAAACCTATCTGTAAAAAATCTTCGAATTCTACCCATGTTCCATAGTATTTTGAAACAATAGATTTCACCATAGGCTCAAATTTCTCCAATATAAGTCCTAAAGCTTCTTTGTCACCTACTTGTGACAATTCTATGAGTTCGTTTAAGTGCAAACCTCTAAGCTTATAAATATTTCTACCCATAAAACTCCCTATTTCTAAATAGTATGTGAAGAGATAACTTTAACTTACTTTTATTATACTACATTGTACTTCGTAATGGAAAAAGGGTGAATAATTTCACCCTCAAAATACATTTGCTTCTTTTTTTGGAAATAAACATAAAAGAGAAAAAAATGCAACCTAGATTAATTTAATTGAATTTAATCCTTAATAATCATAATGTATAATGAACTTACCCATCCCCCCGAAACATCATAATTGATATTTCGGCTCATCCATATGAGGACGCGTTGCGTCCTCATATCTTTTTATATCCAACTTCAGTAAAATCTATTTCATTCAGTTTTTTTATATCTCCAGAATTTGGTACTTCATCTATGCTCCACGGTCCAAATTTAACCCTTGACAATTCGATAACTTTATATCCTAAGGATCCCATCATAAGTTTGACTTGTCTCTTTTTTCCTTCGTTTATTGTTATTTGAACTAGAGAGGAATTATCACTTTTTTTAAGTATTTTTACTTTAGCGGGAAGAGTTTTGTATCCATTTTCTAAAATTACCCCATTTTTTAATTTATTTATTTCTTTTTGAGATATAATTCCATTTATTAAAACGTTGTATACTTTGTTTATATTATTCTCCGGCCTTAATAAGAAGTTAGCCAGATTTCCATCATTAGTTAAAAGCAATATGCCACTGGCATCGTAGTCTAATCTACCTACATAAAAAACTTTTTCTTTTATCTTATTTCGTATAAGATCTTCTATTGTTTTTCGTCCAAAATCATCTTTAAATGTGCATAAATAACCTTTTGGTTTATTTAGTAGATAATAAACCTTGTTTTGCTCTATTTTTTGGATATCTGAAACTTTTACAATTTTATTGTTAAATTCAATAACATCAGTGTCTTTTAACTCATACCATGGCTCTTTTATAAGTTGGCCATTAACTTTTACACCATTTCCTATAATATACTCAGATGACTTTCTCCTACTTAGGAACAAAGTCTGAATGGCTTTTTGCAAAGTCACTTTTTTTCATATCCTCCAGTTTCCTTATTGTTTTGTCTGGCAATAAGTCATAAAATTTATCAGTTAGTTTATAATAAGGTTGATTTTTTCTCTTCACCTTTTTAACTAAGCCATGCTCCATCAGTCTTTTTATCTGATAGTAGCTATTCTTTCCTCTTATATTTTCTATTTCTATTAGCCTACTTTCTCCATTCATAAAAAGAATAGTCAAAACATCAAATTGAGTTTCAGTTAATTCAAGTTTTTTAGGATTAGGAAATATCATGGATTTGATTTCTGGTTTGATCTCAAATCTATATTTATTTCCATTTCTTGCTAATTCTACTCCATGTTGGTCTTGAATATAATGTAATTCTATTTCATTTAGATATTGTTTTACATCTTCAGTTTTTATTTTAAGTCGCTTAGATATTTCTTGGAGTGAAATTCCATCGGGTTTAGAAAATATAAGAGCCTCTATCATCCTTATTTCAACATCAATTCTTCTATCTTTCATTTCATTTCTTCCTACTCTCTCTTTACGTAATCATTTTTTAATTTATTTTAATACATTCAAAAAAACCATCTTTATAATCAAATATTTTATGTTGAACAAGCACCAGGGCGGCTAAAAAAAAGACAACAAATCTTAGTTTATTAAATTGTGCGTACTCATAAAGATTATATACATCAAACCGTTCTTTTTCTTGCAATTCTTTGATAGCATCTTCAACGTTATAATCATCTTTTATGATTTCTAACCTTTTTTGATTTGTTATATAATCATCAAAAAATTTAACTAATTGATATCCTACATCTTCATTATCTAGAGTAGCAGTTTTTTTAACTTTGATAGGTTTTCTTTTGTTTTCTCCAAAATCCTCTTTAATTAGGTTTTTTGCTTGTTCTAAAATATCATAGTTTTCAATAGTAGTGTAAATGAAATCTCTCTGCCTTTTGAAATCTCGATCTTTGGATGAATTTGGTAGAACTTCTCGAGATTTTAAAAAGGTTAAATATGAGGCTAGCTCTAGGAATTCTACAACTGAATTTAAATCTTCAAAATTTTTTTCCACATAATCAAGAAATAAATCAGCAATAGCACTAACTGATATCTCTCTGACAGATATCTTCTTTTCTTTTACTAATTCAACTAATTTAGAAAAAGGACCAGAAAATATGTCTAATTCTATGTTTACTTCTTCATAGCTTACCTTAGTTCCCCTCTCTTTTTACCATCTTAGATGCATCGCATCTTTAACTTCTTGCATTGTTTGTTTAGCAACTGTCCTTGCTTTTTCATTACCTTCTAAAGCAATATTTTTAGAATCTGTTGTTGAGATATTTGCTAGTTTATGCCAAATAGGTTCCAATTCTTCTTTCATATTTTTAATAAGTAATTTTTTGCAGTCAACACAACCTATTGAAGCTGTAGTACAGCCATGAATTACCCAATCTTTTTCTTCTTGGGATTTTGTAAAGGCTTTATGATATTCCCACACAGGACAGTTTTCAGGGTTACCTGGATCAGTTCTTCTAACCCTAGCTGGATCTGTCATCATAGGAAGTATTTTTTCATTCAATTCCTTTTCGTTTGTTTCGATGTTTATAATATTTCCATAGCTTTTTGACATTTTTCTTCCATCTGTGCCAGGTAGTTTCTTAACTTGAGAGATTATAGCTTGTGGTTCTGGAAAAACTTCGCGGTATTGCATATTAAATTTTCTAGCAATTTCTCTCGTAAATTCTATATGGTAAATCTGATCTTCACCAACTGGAACTCCATCCCCTTTATACATTAAAATATCTGCAGCTTGAAGTAACGGATAGCCTAAAAATCCTAAGTTTGTTAAGTCTTTATCTGAGATATTATTGATTTGGTCTTTGTAGGTAGGTATTCTTTCCAAGCGAGAAACAGAGGTTATCATACTTAATAACAGATATAGTTCTGCGTGTTCTTTGATAGCAGATTGTACAAAAATCACACTTTTTTTGGGATTAAGTCCAACGGCTAGATAATGTCTAAGAATATCTAAAGTAGATTCTTCAATAACTTCAACGCTATCAAAATGTGAAGTTAATGCGTGCCAATCTGCCACAAAAAAGAAATTAAAAGGTGTTTTTTCCTGAATATCTACCCATTCTTTTAGAGTGACTAAATTGCCAATATGTAGTTTACCAGTAGCTCTCATACCACTAACGATTATCATCTTATGCCTCCATAATTAGAATAATTTGTCATATTTATTGAAATACTCTGATTATTATAAACGTACATTCAAATTATAACACACACTTCATTCATGGTGCTTTGAAATTATATACGGGTTTTATTCTATTTATAATTTCTACAGAATCTTTAATAGCCTCTTCTATTTCTTCAATTGGTTTATATACCATAGGAGATTCGTCTAGTGTTTGATAGCCTATAGATGTAGAATAAATACCTTTCATACTGTTTTTGAATTTTTCTAAATCAAGATCTTTTTTTGCTTGCCTTCTGCTCATGATTCTTCCTGCGCCATGAGGGGCGGAATAGTTCCAGTTAGGATTTCCTTTTCCTATGCAGATTAAACTCCCGTCTCTCATGTTGATAGGTATTATTAACTTCTCTCCTTCTTGGGCGGAAACAGCTCCCTTTCTTAAGATCATGTTTTCTAAATCTATATAATTATGAATGGTTGAAAAATGCTCAACAATTGTTAAATTCATGTTTTGTACTATTATGTTTATAATAGCTTGTCTATTTATTTGAGCATAATGTTGGACTATTTGCATGTCGTGTAAATAATCTTCAAACGGACCATTTTCGAGATAAGCTAAATGTTTTGGAATGCTTATTTTTCCAGTATCTACCTTATTCTTATTCTTTTTTTTCTTTGATTTTTTTGTGAAAATAGGCTGTCCTGTTAACAGTGCATAAGCCAAATTTTGGTAATATTCTGCAACTTCTTTGCCTAAATATCTACTACCCGAATGAACGAGCAAGTATAAGTTACCTTCACTGTCTTTTGCTACTTCTATAAAATGATTACCCCCTCCCAGAGTACCGATGCTTACCAAAGCTCTTTCTAGATCTACATAATCTCTGCATTTTAGATTAAAGATTTTGGTCATCTCCACATAAGGGTGAGGTACTTTTCGAACTTTAAATCCTGAAGGAATTTCTCTTCTAATAACATTATCAAGAGCCTCAAAATTAATATTTTTTTCTTGTATTTTACAAACATCTACACCACAGCCTATATCCACGCCTACTAAATTTGGAACAACTTTATCTTTAATAGTCATAGTAGTCCCTATTACACATCCTACTCCAGTATGGGCATCAGGCATGATTCTAATTTTGCTACCTTTTACAAATTCTTGATTACAAAGTTCTTTGATTTGTTGTATAGCTTCTTCTTCTAAACTTTTAGTGAAAACTACCGCTTCATTAAATTGACCTTTAATTACCATCATATTTTTCATTCCTTACTTTACATTTCATTCATCAAAATAATAACATAAAAGTGTTAAAAAATTTAAAAACAGGTTATAATATTTATGAGTATAGTAAAAAGCATAATTTTTTTTATTTATTAAGTTTTACAGGAAATGGACGATAATAAAGTGGATAGAAAATTTGATATGAACTAATTTGTGTTACTGGTTTTTTAAAATAGAAGGGGATGATAACATGGCGTACAATCCTTATTTAGGGTCTTTTCAAATACCTGGTATAGTATCAGGATTGGACACTGCATCTACTGTTTCGAAATTAATGGAAATAGAAATGCAGCCTTTAAACAGAGCTCAAGAAAAATTTGATACTTTAAACTATCAACAAAAGGTCTGGATGCAAATAGATAAGAAGTTAGAAGAGTTTTATGATTTTCTAATCGAGTTTAAATTGCAAGGAAATTTAATCCCCAAAAAAGCTGTTTCTTCCAATGAAAAGGTATTAACAGCATCTTCTTCAGCCGATGCTGACAACGCAACTTTCTATTTAAAAGTTAACTCTTTAGCTTCGCCTTCAGTGTTAATAGGCGAAGAAATAGATTCTAATATAACTAAGAAATCGACGCTAGGTTCAATTTTAGGAAGCAATGATACTGAAGATATAAAAATTTCAATTAAAAAAGGAACATCTTCTAAAGAGATCTCTCTTTCATCAAGTGATACCATTAATGATTTAATAAAGAAGATAGATGATTCTGGAGCGGGTGTAAGTGCGAAATTTGATGAGGTAAACGGTAAATTTTTTATCATCAGCAATAAAAATGGCCCAGAGGAAATAGAAATAACGGCCGAAGAAGATTCTTTAGGCCAACTGTTATTAACCAACTTGAAATTAAATAATGAAAATATTACTTTGGGCAGTTATGCAGAAGTTGAGTTATCTTTTAATGGTACAACTCCTTCAACAACATATAAAAATTTAACAGAAAATACAATAAATATATTTGGTACAACAATAGAATTAAAGTCTCTCTCGTATGATGAATACGTTAAAGTTTCTGTAGAACAGGATGTCGATAAAAGCGTCGAAGCTGTTAAACAATTTGTGGATAAGTACAACGAAACTATTACTTATATATATGATTTACTTCATGAAAGTAAAGTTACAAATAAAGCGGCAGAGGATATGACTGAAGAAGATTACATGAAGGGGTTATTAACAAGAAACAGGAATTTAGAGAATATTTTTTATAACTTAAGGAATATAGTTTATTCTTCTACTAATGTGGATGGGGAGTTCAGGAGCTTACTAAGTATAGGAATAAGTTCGGGTGACACAGGTAGAAATTATGAAAATACGATGAAAGGACTTTTAAAATTAGATGAGGATAAACTTAGAGAGGCTTTAAGTAAGAATCCAGAGGATGTTTGGAAATTATTTGCTATAAATGACAAAACCAACGGAAAATATGGAGTGGCACAAAATATACAAAACTATGTTTATGAAGTTACCAAGTTCAACGGTTATATTGACAGAATCGCCGGTACAAATGGTACAATTGGAAATCAAATGAGAAGGCTTGCTAAAGATATGACCACTCTTTTAGATAAACTTCAAAGAAAGGAAGCTTACTATTATAATAAGTTTGCAGCGATGGAACAAGCTATTCAAAAACTGACAATTCAAGGTGCTTATATACAAAATGCTTTCTTTAATCAAAAACAATAAGTAAAAGAAAATGGTGCTGTTATCAAACAGCACCATTTTCTATGAACTAAAAATATTTTTTCTATTAACCAACTGATTTTTCTCTTCCTGCGGCGACCTCTGCTTCTTTTTCTGGTTGGGCAATTTCGTAATTAAGATTTGTGTATAAACTTAAACCTGTACCTGCTGGGATTGGTTGACCAACTATGACATTTTCTTTTAAGCCTTTTAACTTGTCAACTCTTCCTTCAATTGCAGCTTCAGTTAATACTTGCACAGTTTGTTGGAATGAGGCTGCAGAAAGCCAACCTTCTCTCTCTAATGAAGCCTTTGTTATTCTTAGCAATCTTCTTTCAAACTTTATAGTATTTTTTGCATTAATTAGATATTTTTTGGGGGTACCAACTATGTGGGTAGTACCGTCCTCTGCTTTTATTTCTTTATATTCTTCGTAAATTTCTATTTCTTTAATACCAGCTTCTATTATATCTTTTATGACTTCTTCAGTTATATTAGTCCCTTGTTCATAAACTTTGCTTTCTTCATCATCGTTTTCTGAAGCAATAATTACCTTTTTAGCTAATTTTTTCCCTAGAACTATTTCTCTATTTTCAGGTACTAGAGCATTTTCATTCAAAATTTCTTCATTAATTTTTATTACTCTATTGTATGGTACCAAGTCTCCTGGCATGTAGTGTGTATCTCCGCCATCGATAACTTCCACTTTGTTTATCATTTGTCTAATTATTATTTCAAAGTGTTTATCATGGATGTCAACGCCTTGCTCAGCGTAGATTTTCTTTATCTCGCTTAACAAATGATTTGATAATTCATCCACACCTAAATCTTTGAGTATCTTTCTTGGCTTTATGTTGCCCGTAGTCAATCTTTGAGCAGGTAATACCTTATCTCCGACTTCAACTGCAGCTTTAGTTTTGTAATCAGCTTCATATATATCTAATTCGCCATCTGGTGTTTCTACAATTATTCTGAGTTTTTTACCTTTTTTGTTTTCTTCGTCTCTTTCTATTGCTTTAACTATCCCTTTCGATTTGGCAAAGATTCCTTCTGGACCTTTGGTTTTCTTCCTCGCTTCAAATAATTCTTCGGCCCTTGGTAAACCCTGAGTGATGTCTTGAGTAGTAGCAATACCACCAGTGTGAAACGTTCTCATGGTCAACTGTGTACCTGGTTCACCAATTGATTGAGCAGCAATAACTCCAACAGCTTCACCAATATTCACTAATCTATAATTTGATAGATCCATACCATAACATTTTGCACATATTCCTTCTTCAGCTTCACAGGTTAAAGGTGATCTTATGAATATTAATGGTCTAACTCTAACTTTTGCAACACCATGTTTTTCAAGTAATTTAGCGGTTTTTATATCAATTCTTTCTTGATATTTAAGTAATGTCGTCGGTCTGCCATCTATATTAACTTTCAAATCTTCTCCAACATGTACAAAATCTACTGATTTATATTCTTTTACATTTAGAGATTTTATCCCATGTAAAAGTAACTCTTTTGTCACAATTTCTGTAACTTCTTCACCTTTTTTAATCAGAACTTTATTGTCTATCACCACATCTTCTAGAGATTCACAATAGATGTTATTTGGAATGTTTTCCATATTCAATTTTCTGTCGACATATATAGGAATTTCTTTGGTATAGTTGGCTAAGAACTTTGCGTCTCCTTCTTTTAACATCAAATCTTTTTCATATTTCTTTCCAGTATCTTTATTAAATATAATTTTTCCGGTTTCAGGATCTAAGACGTCTCTTACTAATATTCTTCCAAATAAGAAATCTGAGAGATTTTCAATTTTTGAACCGTCTGACCAAAGTTCTTTTGCTTCGACGCCTTTATCTGTTCCACAATCTTCCTCTGTTATAGTAATTGATTGAGCAACATCCACAAGTCTTCTAGTTAGATATCCTGCTGTAGATGTTCTCAAAGCAGTATCAGCTGAACCTTTTCTGGATCCATGTGTTGACGTGAAGAATTCGAGTTCTGACAATCCATTTTTGAAGTTTGAGGTAATAGGTACTTCGATGATTTTACCAGACGGATCAGCCATTAAACCTCTCATTCCTGCTAATTGTTTTAATTGATCTATGTTACCTCTAGCTCCAGATTCTATCATCATCCATATTGGATTAAATGGGTATTTTCTAAATGTATTAGCAGTTTCTTCTGTTACTTTGTTCGTAGCATTTTCCCAGATTTGTATGATTTCTTTGTATCTTTCATTGTCGTTGAGATATCCTTCTTCATAGAGAGATTCGATTTCTAGTACACTTTTCTTGGCTTCCTCTATTATTTCTTCTCTTTTTGGAGAGAGGAGTACGTCTCTGATTGATATGGTTAATCCAGATAAAGTAGCATAATGGAAACCAAAATCTTTTATGTCATCTAACAAATCAGCTGTCTTGTCTATACCATATTTTTCAAAGGTAGCAAAAATAAGGTTTTTTAATTCTTTTTTATCCATTTTTTTGGAATAATCAATTAAGTCTTCTTCAACAGCTTCATTGAATATAACTTTTCCTACGGTCGTTTTGACTAAGTTTCCTTTTTTATCTTTGTAACCTATTGGTTCATGTAAGGAAAAATCAGATTTTTTCCATTCTAAATGATCACCTTGTAAGTGTATGTCAGAATCAATTATTTTGAAGTATTCATATGCATAAATAGCTTCCAAATTATCAGAAAAGACATATCTTACAAAGCTATCATTACCCATATCTTGTGGACTTTTAGGCAATTTCGTATTTTCAAATTTGTCATCTTCATGCATGGTTAAATAATAAGTGCCAGCAATTATATCTTTTCCAGGCATGGATATAGGTTTCCCATTTGCTGGAGAAATAATGTTGTATCTAGACAGCATTAAGAATTTAGACTCCGCTTGAGCTATGTTAGAAAGAGGTATGTGTACAGCCATTTGATCTCCGTCAAAATCAGCATTAAACGGTGGACATACTAAAGGATGCAATCTTATAGCATTTCCTTCTATAAGTTTTGGAATAAATGCCTGAATTGAAATTCTATGAAGAGTAGGAGCTCTGTTTAACAAAACCGGATGACCTTTTATAACCTCTTCAAGAACTTCCCAGGCTTCTGGCATTTCTTTTTCTATTATAGTTTTCTTGAACTTTCTTGCGCTTTTACTTGCAGCATTCGAACCTTTAAGTAATTCAGCTAAAACAAAAGGTTTAAATAATTCTAGTGCCATTTTTTTAGGCAAACCACATTCATGGAGTTTTAAATCAGGTCCTACTGCTATTACAGCTCTTCCTGAATAGTCAACTCTTTTACCTAGAAGATTTCTCCTAAACCTTCCTTTTTTGCCTTTCAATAAATCAGTCAATGATCTCAAAGGCCTTCTGTTTCGGTCAGTCATTGGTTTTCCAACACGGCCATTATAAATTAAAGAATCTACAGCTTGCTGTAATATCCTCTTTTCATTTCTAATTATAATTTCAGGGGCATCCATTTCTAGAAGTCTTTTTAATCTATTGTTTCTATTTATAACTTTTCTGTAAAGATCGTTTAAATCCGTAGCCGCAAATCTTCCACCTTCTATTTGAATCAAAGGCCTTAAATCAGGTGGAATAATAGGAATTAAACTAGTTATTAACCATTCGGGTTTGTTTCCAGAATTGATAAAGTCATTCACAAGTTTCAATCTTCTTAGAATTTTTAAGGCCTTTTGACTTTTTTTATCTAATTTTTCTAATTCAGATTCTAATTTAGCCTTCAACAATTCAAGATCTAACTTTTTTAGTAATTTTTGAACAGCTTCCGCTCCGTATCCAGCTTCGAATTTTTCATATTTGTTTATCTGATAAATTCGTTCGTTGTCTTCTTCATCTTTTGCTAAAACATCTTTTACACCGAATTCTAATAATTGATTGAGTACATCCTGTGTGATTTTTAGACCTTTTGCAAATTTTTTCTCAGGGAAAGTTATATCTTCTGTTAAGGTTTTATTTATTACTCTTTCTCTTTCCTCTTTTATTTTTGAGTTTAATATCTTCATTACTTCTTCATAAGCTCTTGCTTCATCTTCTAGTAGTATATCTCCTGTTTTTTTACCAATTCTTTTTGAAAACCTTTTATCTATATCAGTTATAACTACAATAGGAGTATCCCTCTCTATGTCTCTTTCAACTTCTATAGATCCGGGATAATGCTCCATGAACAAGGAATATTCTTTTTGAGTCAGATAGTCATCTTCATATAAGAATCTATCCGCTAAAGGGGTACCTTTCTCTACATGTTGTCCCTGTTCAACCATGATCGAAGCACCTTCAAAAATAGGGTATCTTCTTTCAATACCTGTTTCATCTCGAATTATTATCCAACTTAATTCTCTGTCAGTTTCTGTTAATTCGGTTTTTATATCAACTTTTCCACTTATATCGGCTACAGGTAATCCTTTTACTGAAGAAGTTTTAACTGCAGGTTCTACATGCAAATTTAGGTATTGAGAATAAATTTCAAATTCTTTTTGATATAATATTTCTCCAGGGAAATACCCTAAAGCATCATTTTGTGAACTTGCTAAAATAAGATAAGCCCTTTCAACCACTCTTTTTGACCCGTAATATATAATGTTTTCTAGGTCTTTAACACTAATATTTAAAAGTATAGAAAGCACAGATGGAGAAGACTTAAGATACCAAATGTGCGAAACGGGGGTAGCTAACGCCAAGTGCCCCATTTTCCTCCTTCTTGCCTCTTTGGATTCTACCTTAACTCCACACCTTTCACAGACTGTACCTTCATATTTTTTCCCTTTATATTTTCCACAAGCGCACTCGTAATCTTTCGTAGGGCCAAAAATCTTCTCACAAAACAAACCATCTTTTTCGGGTTTTCCCGTTCTATGATTTAAGGTTTCAGGTTTTATGACCTCGCCGTTAGAATTTGCTAAAATAGTTTCTGGAGAAGCAACCCCAATTTTTATTTTCGCTATTTTTCTTTGAAAAGAAGAAACGTTCGCCATTAAAATTTCACTCCTTGAGGATTAATTTTCTCTGCTTTGTGGAGCATGAAATTAACCAAATCCTACAATTAATAACTTATTCTAAATTTTATCTATGTCTAATTCATTACCTTCTTCATCGTATATCCTAATATCAAGCAATAAACCTTGTAATTCTTTCACTAAAACTTTAAAGCTTTCTGGTATTCCAGGTTCGGGTAAGTTTTCACCTTTTAAAATCGCTTTGTACACTTCATTTCTTCCTCTAATATCATCAGACTTGTAAGTTAGCATTTCATTGAGTGTATGCGCTGCTCCATGTGCTTCTAAGGCCCAAACCTCCATCTCACCGAACCTTTGACCTCCAAAATGAGCTTTACCACCTAGAGGTTGTTGATGAATTAACGAATATGGTCCTGTTGAGCGAGCATGAATCTTATCCTTTGCGATATGAGAAAGCTTGAGTATATACATAGAACCAACTGCTACGGGAAAATTAAAAGGTTCGCCAGTTCTACCATCTCTTAAAACTATCTTTCCAGTAGGATAGTTATCATCTTCCCCTAGATCAAGACCCTCTTTCTTTCTTATTTTATGCAGTTCATCCATTATTTCATCTTCTGTAGCTCCATCAAAAATTGGAGATGCATAATAATCATTAGTTAGCATGGAAAGCCAACCTAAATGTAATTCTAAAATTTGTCCTATATTCATACGAGATGGAACCCCTAAAGGAGACAAGAGCATTTGCAAGGGTGTACCATCAGGCATGAAAGGCATATCCTCTTTATTTAAAATAGTAGAGATTACCCCTTTATTTCCATGTCTACCTGCTAATTTATCTCCCGCTTCAAGAGTTTTCTTGGTAGCTATAAAGACTTTAACATATTTATTTACGCCAATTTCCAAAGAAGGTATATCTTTTCGATCAAAAACTTGAACATCTATTACTCTACCTTCAACTCCATGAGGTAACGTTAAGGAAGTATCTTTTACATCTCTTCCTTTATCTCCAAAAACTGATTTAATAAGTTTTTCTTCTGGAGAAGTGTCAGATTCTCCTCTTGGGGTTACTTTACCAACTAAAATGTCCCCAGACGAAACATAGGATCCTATTTTAACGATTCCTTCTTCATCTAAATTTCTTAATAGATCTTTTTTAACATTAGGGATATCAGCAGTAATTTCTTCTGGTCCTAATTGGGTATCCATGGCTTTAGTTTCGTACACTTCAATATGAATAGACGTAAAAGTATCGTTTTCTAATAGTTCTTCACTTACTACAATCGCGTCTTCGAAATTATACCCTTCCCAAGATATGAATCCCACTAAAACGTTCTTTCCCAAAGCAAGTTCTCCCATATCCATAGATGGGCCATCCGCAAGAGGATCTCCTTTTTCTACGATTTCTCCAACGTCTACTAAAGGCATTTGATTTATGCACATATCTTGGTTAGACCTGACATATTTCATTAAAATGTATTCATCTTTTACAGTATTTCCCTCTGAATCTATTATAGGTTCATCTTTGTCATTTAGCCTAGTAATAACTATTTTCCTACCATCTACATAATCAACAAATCCCCGGTGTTCAGCAAGGATTAAATATCCAGAATCTCTTGCAGCTAACCATTCTACTCCTGTACCAACAAAAGGAGCTTCTGTTTTTAATAATGGTACCGCTTGTCTTTGCATATTAGACCCCATAAGAGCTCTGTTAGCATCGTCATGTTCTAAAAAAGGGATCAAAGCAGCTGACACAGAAGCTATTTGCTTAGGAGTAACTGAAATATATTCTATTTCATCTCTATGGAAGAGCGATACTTTACCTAAATATCTTGCTTCAACGTATTCCGTAGTGATAACTCCATTTTTATTAACTTCAACAGATGCAGGAGCGATTTTGTGAAGCTCTTCTTCATCTGCAGTTAAATATGTCACTTCTTTATATTCAATTTTTCCTTTTTTTACCTTGTAGTAAGGTGTAGTTAGAAATCCATACTCATCAACTTTTGCTAAAATTGCTAAAGAGGTTATAAGTCCAATATTAGCTCCTTCGGGTGTTTCTATTGGACACATCCTGCCATAGTGTGAGTGATGTACATCTCTAACTTCAAATTTAGCATGTTCTCTCTTTAAGCCACCAGGTCCAATGGCAGATAATCTTCTTTTATGAGTTAATTCGGCAAGAGGATTGACTTGATCTAAAAACTGTGATAATTGACTAGTAGCAAAAAATTGATGAAATGCGGTCATTATGGCTCGAGAATTTATTAATGATTGAGGGTTTATTTTGTTTATAGATTGTGCAACTGCAACCTTTTCGGGAATGTGTTGAACAATTTTCGAAAAGGCTCTTTCAAACTCAACTTTCATTAGTTCACCTACAGAGCGAACCCTTTTGTTACCCAGATGATCTCTTGTATCTAAACCTTCAGGTTTTTCAGGTAACTTTAATAAATAACGGGTGGATAATATAATGTCTAGTTTCTCAACAGCATTAGAGTTGAAAGGATATTTTATCTTTTCTTCCATTTCAGGTGGAATATCTTTGTTTTCAACTTCTCTTAGGTATTCAATATATGCGCCTCGTAATTTGGTTTGAACTTTTTGCCTACCAATATTGGAGAAATCAAATTTTGAAGGATTAAAATACATATCTTCTATTTCTTCTTTAGCTTTTTGAGGTCTAGGAATTTCGTTAGGTTTCAGTTTTGAATAGATCTCCTTATATGCATCTAATGGAGTTAAAACCCCATCTTTTTCATATCTCTTTTTCATCCTATCCAAAGTTACTTGTGCAACTCTGTTACATACAGTAATAGTTTCCACTTCATTTTCTTTTAAAATATCAATTATTTCAGAAAGTTTCATCCCCATTGTAGATCTTCTAGGAGGTTCCAACTTTTCAAGTTCTTCAAATTTTAAGTCAGATAAAACAGTACATTCACTATGAAAAGAAACTTCAATATCATCTTCAAGATTAATAGTTTCAGGAAATAATTTTAGAATATCCAAATCACTTTCGTAACCTAAAGCTCTTAGGAATAGAAAAAGATTAAATTTTCTTTTTCTATCGATTCTAATTTGAAGAATTTCTTTACTAGGATTATACAGGATCTCTAACCAAGCGCCTTTATCAGGCAAAAAATGAGCTGTATACATTTCTTTGCTGGTATCAGTTTCTTCTTCTTTTATAAAATAAATTCCAGGCGATCGGACAAGTTGGTTTACTATAACCCTTTCTGCACCGTTAACTATAAAGATACCTCTATCGGTCATATATGGGACATTACATAAGAATACATCATCTTTTTCGATGATTTCGCCAGTGGAAGTATCTGTTATTCTAACACTTAAATAGACTTTTGCTGCATAAGTTAAACCCTTATCGCGGCATTCATCTTCAGTTAAAACGGGCTTTTCATATCTCGTATCAAAAAAATCAACTAAGATATCTTTGTTTTTTTTACCAGTAGATTTTACAGATACTTGAATGGGCATGTGACTTTTGATACTTTCCAGCAATTTATGATTTAGAAAGTCATTGAAAGAATCTTTTTGTATTTTGACTAAATCTTCGTACAAATTTACATTTTCTGGGACTTTTCCAAAGAATTTCCTATACCTCTTACCTACTTTTCTAGTGATAGTGTTCAAAAACAATCACCTCAGCATACGAAAAATATATCTTTACAAAACCAAAACTAAACAGCAAAATTCGCATCAGACAAAAAGTCCAATGCGAACTCAATTATATCTTTTTTTCTTGAAAATTGTGTTAAAATATTAGTTCAATTATTTAATTTCGACTTCAGCTCCGGCCTCTACTAATTTCTTTTTGATTTCTTCTGCTTCTTCTTTAGTTACACCTTCCTTTATTTTCGCTTCAGGTGTACCGGCTTTTTCTACTAAATCTTTTGCTTCTTTTAGTCCCAATCCTGTTATTTCTCTTACTACCTTTATTACGCCGATTTTCTGTTCTCCAAAGCTTTTTAAGACTACGTCAAAAGATGTTTTTTCTTCTTCTTCTGGTTGGCCAGCTGCTACGCTAGGAACAGCTGCAGCCATTATAGGAGCCGCTGCAGAAACTCCAAATTCTTCTTCTAAAGCTTTGACTAATTCAGCGAGTTCAGCTACTGTCATTTTTTTAATTTCGTTGATAAATTCTTCTTTTGTCATCTACCATGCACCTCCAAATTTACTTATTTTCTTTTATAGCGTTTAAAACATAAACAAGGTTTCTTATATTGCCCGCTAAGGCATTAACTAAACCAAATATTGGATAATTTATACTTCTAACAACCATAGCATACAACTCCTGTTTTGAAGGAAGTTTTGCGTATTCGCTAGCCTTTTCTGAATCTATTATTTGCCTTTCTAAGATTCCACCTTTGATAAAAGGGATTCCTTTGTTAGAATCAGAGAATTTTTTAACAAATTTTAAAACTTCTATGGGATCCACATTTTTAGCATATAATATACCTGTAGGGCCTTTCAAAAAATCTTCAAAATCTTCTTCAGATTTATCTGCTAATTTAATAGCAGTTTTTAGTAAGGAATTTCTATATACTTTATATACAACATTTTCTTCAAAATTGTTGTATAGTTCCATTCTAAATTGATGGGATAAAGGAACATTCATACCAGTAAAATCAATAAAGAGAATTAAATTAGCGTTTTCTAGCGCATCAATGAAATCTTGAATTAATCCTTTTTTTAGTTCTTTAGTTAACAAAAGAACACCTCCTCATAAAAAAAGCGGCACAAGGCCGCGGATTCTAAAAGAAATAAATTTTTAAATTTCTTCCATTTATTTCTTTACTTTTCCACGTACCTCTGTAGGCGAGAATTTTACTCTTATCTTGTAAAAGACCTACTTTCTTTGGTACGTAGTATTAAATTTCAATATTCAAACAAATTATTAGGCAACTTTGCTCAAATTAAGAGTACTTAAGTCTAAAGATATTGCAGGACCCATTGTAGGAGCGATAACTACGTTTTTAATAAATTTACCTTTTAAACTCTCTGGTTTCATTTTATTAATTTGATCAAGTGCCGAAAGTAAATTTTCTTTGAGGTCTTCATTATCAAATGAAACTTTGCCTATTGGTATATGTATATTGCCAGTTCTATCATTTCTAACTTCTATTTTTCCAGCTTTAAATTCTTTAACAGCTTGTGCTACGTTATCTGTGACGGTGCCGGCTTTCGGTGATGGCATCAAGCCACGAGGGCCCAAAATCTTACCGAGCTTTGCGATTTTAGGCATCATGTTTGGAGTAGCAATGGCCACATCAAAATCTGTCCATCCTTCAGAACTTATTTTCTCTATTAAATCGTCTGATCCAACATAATCTGCGCCGGCTTGACGAGCCTCCTCTGCCTTTTCACCTTCAGCAAACACCAAAACTCTTACCATTTTACCAGTGCCTTTTGGCAACAAAATTGTTCCTCTAATATTTTGATCTGTCTTTTTGGGATCTATTCCTAAAGTTATATGTAATTCAACAGTTCCATCAAATTTTGTATAGGAAACTTTTTTTACAAGCTCAATAGCTTCTTCGATACTGTACCTTTTTGTTCTATCCACTAGTTTTAAAGCTTCTTTGTATTTTTTTCCTCTTTTTGGCATAGCTATTCCTCCTCCCTCTCTAGCCTTCGACTATTTCTATTCCCATGCTTTCTGCCGTTCCGGCTATGGTTCTCATAGCAGCATCTATGTCTTTAGCAGTTAGATCTTTCATCTTTACTTCGGCTATTTCTCTTAGCTGGGATTTTGTGATTTTACCTACCACTTCTTTTCCAGGTTCCTTGGCTCCAGATTTTACACCAACTGTTTTTTTTAGTAAAAACGAAGCGGGAGGAGTTTTTACTACAAAAGAAAAGGAACGATCTCCATAGATAGTAATTTCTACAGGCAAAAGAGTTCCTGCTTGATCAGCTGTAAGCGCGTTAAATTTTTTACAAAATTCCATTAAATTTACTCCATATTGGCCTAACGCTGGGCCAACAGGAGGTGCAGGAGTTGCCTTTCCTGCTTCTAATTGAAGTTTTACTACTCTAATAACTTTCTTTGCCATTCAATCTCTTCCTCCTTGTGGTATATCGGGAATAATCCCTCCCACTCTCGTTATGTTAAATTTAATCGATAATTTTTTCAATTTCACTTAATGAAAGTGTAACAGTTGTCTCTCTTCCGAACATGCTTACACCCACTTTTACCTCTTGTTTTTCTAAATCGATACCTTTTATTTTTCCTGTAAAGTATTCAAAAGGTCCGCTGATTATCTTAATATGCTCTCCGATTTCAAAATCGGTTCTAATTTCTTGAACCTTTTTCTTTTCGAATTCTTCTTCCCCTATCAATCTCAACACCACATTAATTTCATTTTTTGGAAGTTTGAAAGGTTTGCCTCCTATGTTTAAAAAAGTTGACACATAAGGTATCTTTTTAATAGTTTCTTCAACTTCTTTAGTATACATCATTTCAATAAATATGTATCCAGGGAATAAATTTTTCTTCTTAGTTTTTATCAATCTAATTTCTTTAATGAGAGGAGTTTCTCGTATATCTATTCTCCCAGCAAATTTTGCCCTATATTCTTTAGCATCCCCAATTACTTCCTCGGCTTCTACAATTATTCCAACTTTATAAATTTCTGATTTGAAAGTTTCTTTTGGAACAATATATACTTCGTTTTCTCCTGACTCAGTTTGAACGACTATTCTTTTAACCTTTTCTATACTTACAATCTCACCATCCACATCACATTCATATTCAAAATTTTTGCTCAGTGGAGTTCCGGACGATACTTTTTTTCCTACTCTTAAACCTGCTATTATTCCTACACTTTCTGGTATTAAAAAAGTTTTTGAGTATTTTTTCCCTTCAGTTTCAACCATAATTTTTCGGTAATTTTTTACCTCAATGATCTTTCCTTTTGATTTGACTTTGGTAGGTGGTTCCTTAGCAAGCAAATCACCTTTTTTTACATCCTTGCCTTTCTTTACAAACAGCTCCGCTTCTTTCGACACAAATATTCTGTCTATTCGCCTATTTGTGTAATTTAATTCTTCTATTTCAGGAATAACGATTCTTCCAACATATTTGTCATATCCAAGATTTTTGATTTTCTCTTCAATATTTTCTTTGACTTTGTTTTCCATTCCAGAATATACTTGTAAAACATACCATTCTTTACGCATCTTTAAAAAATCACCACGTTTTTGAATTCAATTTGTTAAATTTATCAATTTTTTAATTTTTTAATATTAATTAATATTAGTTGGTGTTAAGGTGAAGAAGAAGGAGTTATACCCAAGAAAAAAGGATACACCAAACGTGTAAAAAATTGGACTAAACCAAAATCAACAACAAATAAATAAGCTGCTACGACTACCAAAATAACCAGAACAACTAAAGTGGAATTTAGCAACTCTTTTTTTGTAGGCCACTTAATTTTTTTTGCTTCTTGCCAAACTGATGTTAAAAAAATCCAAAATTTTGACATTTAAAACACTCCTACTTTTTAAAGTATGTGCTAATTTATGATTAAATCTTTGATTCAACGTGTAAAGTGTGTTTACGACACTTTGGACAATATTTCTTTAGTTCTATTTTTTTCTTAAAGTTTCTATTTTTTTTCTTGTAATAGTTTCTGTTATTACATTCAGTGCATTTTAATGAAAAATTTATGATCGGGGTCTTTGCTGCCATAATTTCACCTCTCTTGTAGAGTAGATAAGTAGATCATAAGAATAATGGTGGTGAGGGAAGGATTCGAACCTTCGAAGGCAATCTGCCAGCGGATTTACAGTCCGCCCCCTTTGGCCTCTCGGGCACCTCACCAAATCAACATAATAAATTGTTTATAACTTGGAGCCGATGAAGGGACTTGAACCCCCAACCTGCTGATTACAAGTCAGCCGCTCTGCCAATTGAGCTACATCGGCATGAACATTATTCAACTGCAAAAGATTATATCAAACCAGTGTGCAATTGTCAATTGCATTTGAGTTAAAAAAAGATTAAAACGAATATATTATATTAAATATTTGTTTAAAAAACCAATTTCTATCAAATTTAACTTTATTTACTTTGTTTTTAATAATATTCATGATACAATTATAGTGAAAAACAAAGCAGTTTTAGTTACTATTTTTTGGGGTAGCCAGTGTTTTTATATGAATCATTATAACAATATAAAATTAGAATAGAATCATATAGGTTGATGGTAGTAAGGAGGAGAAGACATGTTTGATAATTTTACGGAAAGAGCCGCGAAAGTATTTATTGAGGCCCAAAATGAAGCGAAAGAAATGGGTCATCCATATGTTGGAACCGAGCATATACTTTTAGGGCTTTTAAAAGTTGGAGGTAGGCACTTAGATAAGATATTCGATGAATTTAATCTTCATTATAATAATATAAAGATGGAGATAACCAATGTCGTTGGGACCAATTCTACTCAGGGAATAATTGGTTCTCCGCAGCCTACACCTAGAGCAAAGAGAATATTAGAACTTGCATATGATGAAGCAGAATTGATGGGATATGACAAAATTGATGCTGAGCATCTTTTATTGGGTATTTGTAGAGAAGCAGAAGGAATTGCTTCCCATATACTTAAAAGATCGGGTATCAATTTATCGTTAATGAGAAAAGAATTATCTGAAATGATGTTGAAGGGCGAATTATCTGGAAAAACTGATATTGTTAAAAGTGAAGAACTAGAAGAACGAAAACGTCAAAAGCAAAATGCTCTTAAGCAATTAGAAGATTTTGGAATAGATTTAACTGCTTTAGCTGAAAATCACAAGTTAGATCCAATAATAGGAAGAGATGTAGAAATAAATAGAGTTATGGAGATATTAGCGAGAAGAAAGAAAAACAATCCTGTGTTGATTGGAGAAGCAGGTGTGGGCAAAAGCGCAATAGTGGAAGGGTTAGCTCAAAGAATTGTGGAAGGATCCGTTCCGGAAATCTTAAAAAATAAAACAATTTTTTCTTTGGATATTACAGCCTTAGTTGCCGGAACTAAATATCGCGGCGAATTTGAAAAAAGAATGAAGAAATTAATGCAAATACTTGAAAAGACAGAAGATATAATCCTATTTATAGATGAACTCCATATGATTGTAGAAGCTGGTGCCGCTGAAGGTTCATCGATGGACGCTGCTAATGTTTTAAAACCAGCTTTAGCTAATGGAAAGATAACTATAATTGGTTCAACAACATCGGGTGAGTACAGGAAGTTTATAGAAAAGGATCCAGCACTGGAAAGAAGGTTCCAAAAAATTTATGTGACTGAACCCTCAGTAGAAGAAACCATTAAAATATTACAAGGAATAAAGCATAAATATGAAGAACATCATAAAGTTAGATATTCTAATAGGGCACTTGAAGCTGCAGCTCATCTTTCAGCCCGGTATATAACAGATAGAAATTTACCGGATAAGGCAATAGATGTAATAGATGAAGCAGGTGCAAGATCTAGATTAGTAGCTTTAACTTTGCCTCCAAAGCTTCGAATGGAGTTAGAAAAAATTGAAGAATTTGAAAAGAAAAGAGTAGCTAACAAGTTCTCCAGGGAAGAGCCAAGGGAAAAAATCGAAAATGAATTAGAGAAGATGAAAGAGAAGTACCGAGAGGCATATGTGAAATGGAGAAACGAAGCAGAAAATAACATAATTGATATAACAGAAGAAGATATAGCAGAAATAATTTCGAATTGGACCGGAGTTCCTTTGCAACAACTCGAAGTAGAAGAGATGCAAAGATTGTTGAACCTTGAAGATGTTTTGCATAAGAGAGTTGTTGGTCAAGATGAAGCTATAAAATCTGTATCTAAAGCCATAAGAAGAGCAAGAAGTGGGTTGAAGGATCCAAGAAGACCAATAGGAGTATTCTTATTCTTGGGACCGACTGGAGTGGGAAAAACTGAGTTAGCAAAAGCTTTAGCAGCATATTTATTTGGTGATGAAACACATTTAGTA
The DNA here is from genome assembly GCF_035349255.1 of Defluviitoga sp. Lineage (NCBI taxonomy): Bacteria > Thermotogati > Thermotogota > Thermotogae > Petrotogales > Petrotogaceae > Defluviitoga > Defluviitoga sp. Next base: position 40,750 of record NZ_DAOPSE010000006.1, read on the forward strand.
AGAATAGATATGAATGAATATATGGAAAAATTCAGTGTTTCTAGACTTATCGGTGCACCTCCAGGATATGTCGGATATGAAGAGGGAGGTCAACTAACAGAGATAGTAAGAAGAAGACCTTATTCAGTTATACTTTTAGATGAAATAGAAAAAGCTCATCCAGATGTTTATAACATACTATTACAAATAATGGATGAAGGGAGACTAACTGATTCTCAAGGAAGAACTGTAGATTTTCGAAATACTATCATAATAATGACTTCAAACTTAGGATCTGAACAGATTAGCAAAACTAAAAGAACGATGGGATTTGTAGACACTGACGATTTCGAAAGTGATTATCAAGATATGAAGGAACAGGTGATGTCTGCAGTCAAAAAAACATTTAGACCGGAATTCATAAACAGATTAGATGACATCATAGTTTTCCACCCATTAACCAAAAAGCAGCTTAGGGAAATTATATTTATCCAAATATCCGATATAAAAAGTAGACTCGAAGAAAAGAATCTTAGTCTTTCAGTCAAAGAGAGTGCAATTGATTTTCTATTAGATAAAGGATATGATCCTGTATTTGGAGCTCGGCCATTGAAAAGAGCAATTCAGAGATATATTGAAGATCCTTTATCTGAAGAAATTCTTAAGAATAAATATGAGGAAGATGACATAATAATCGTAACTCATAGGAAAAATGATGACAAATTAAGTTTCAGAAAATCTCCTAATAAGCGTAAAAAAGCAGAAAAGAAAGTGGTTAACACTTGAAAAAAATAGAAAAGTATTATGTCTGTAACAATTGTGGTTATGAAACAGACAAATGGTTTGCGAGATGTCCGGTATGTAAAGAATTAGAATCCGCGGTAGAATATACCGCGGATATTGCTTTTGATAACAATATCAAAGAAAGTGCTGAAATAGTATTTATTGGACAACAAGTTTCTCCCCCACAAAAAATTTCTATTAAATCAAAAGAAATCAACGAAGCCCTAAATGGAGGTCTTGTCAAAGGTGGGGTCTATCTGGTGAGTGGTGAACCAGGTATAGGTAAAAGTACTCTTCTAACTCAGCTAGCTGATTCTTTAGATATCGATGAAGGATTAATATTTTATATTTCTGGTGAGGAATCGATAAATCAGGTTCTTCAAAGATTTGAAAGGCTAAATATAAGCAACAAAAAGATCGCTCTGATGTTTGAAAGTAACGTTGAAACAATTATCAGCACTCTAATTAATAGTGATTACTCTCCTGCTGCTATATTTATAGATTCCATACAAACTTTGAAAAGTGATGATGTTGATTCGGTGCCTGGGAGTTTACTTCAAGTTAGAGAATGTGCAAGAAAGATAGTAGACTATGCAAAAAAGGCTGAAGTGCCCGTAGTCCTTGTTGGTCATGTAAATAAGGAAGGGGCTATAGCAGGTCCTAAAGTTTTGGAACATATGGTTGATTGTGTGATTCAAATAGATCTAGAAAGAAGTTCAGGGCTCAGAATATTGAAAGTTTTAAAAAATAGATTTGGTCCTACAGATGAGATGATAATATTGGAAATTACTCAAACAGGTTTAAAACCAATAGAAGATATTACTTCTTTTTTCCTGTCGGAATATTCTAATGAACCAGGTAATACTTTGACAGTTGTAAAAGTAGGTCATAGATTTTTACCAATTGAAATTCAAGCTTTGGTAAGTAATCCAGTTTATGGATCACCTCGAAGAGTTACATCTGGTATTCCATTGGATAGGTTGTTGATGATTACAGCCGTTCTCTCAAAAAAACTAAAGCTGCCTATTGAAACCAAGGATATATTTGTTAGCACGTCTGGAGGATTGAAGATATCCGATAGTTCAATGGATTTAGCAATCGCAGTTTCTTTGATTTCTTCTATGATAGACAGACCGCTATTATTTTCAGTAATTGCTATGGGAGAAATTGGGTTAGATGGAAGAGTTAGAACAGTATCGCTCTTAGAAAAAAGGATAGAAGTAGCTCAAAAGTTAGGCGCTGATGTCATATTAATCCCCAAAAATAAAAATATTGTAAATAAAAATTTTAAAATTGCTGAAAATGTTAAAGATTTGATAAAATTATTTGGAGAGGAGGGAAGTGACACTTGAACGAAAAATTACAAAAAATCTTCAATTTATTAGCTCCCGGCAAACCTATGAGAAAAGGGGTAGACAGGATAATGGAAGCTAGCCTTGGAGCCTTGTTATTCTTTTCATCTCATCCAGAAGATAACGTCAAAGATGGACTCATACAGCCAGGATTTGAATTAAATTGTGACTTTTTACCTGAAAAAGTGTATGAACTATCTAAAATGGACGGAGCAGTGGTTTTAAATAGCGATGGTACTAAAATTTTATATGCCAATGCCCTCCTTAACCCAGATAAAAATATACCTAGCTCTGAAACTGGAATGAGACATAAAACCGCAGAAAAAGTTGCCATACAGACAGGTGATTTAACAGTTGCGATTTCTAAAAGAAGGAATATTATATCTGTATATTATGATAAATTAAAGCATGAGTTACTACCCGAAAATGTTTTATTTGCGAGATTGAATCAAGAAATTACAATAGCTCAACGGTATAGACAAAGTTTTATTAGTCTAGTAGATTATTTAAATTTAGAAGAGATAAAGGAAAAAGTCTCTCTTAGAGATGTAGTTGAAGTTATATCAAAAGGCATGCTTACAATACGTATTACTCAAAAAGCGGAACAATATTTGCTAGAATTGGGAGAAGTGGCTGGAAGTGTAAGGCTTGAATATGAAGAGATTTTAAGATCTGTTCCAAAACTTGTAGGAGCAATAATTATGGATTATAGTGTAGAAAATTTGCCCTATCAAAAACCTGAAGATGCTATAGAAATTTTTAAAGATTTGGGTGTAGATAATTTAGTAAGGCCGTTGGAAGTAGCGAAGGCACTTGGTTATAAAAATATAGAATCCGAAGATGAATTGGAAGAGTTTGGAGTGGCGTCAAAAGGTTATAGAATACTTTATTCTACGAATCTTCCCTCGGTAGTTGTAAGAAACGTTGTGGAAAGATTCAAAACTCTTCCTGAATTGATGAAAGCTAAATTTGAAGACCTTACAACCATTCCTGGAGTTGGAAAAAGAAGGGCCGAAGTTATATTGAATGCTTTGGATAAAAAGAAAAGAAGTCAAGAGGAGATTGATTTCTTGACTAGTAGTGAAAGGCAGACTCCAAGGGTAGGAAGCTAAGAACAGAAAAAATTAAAAGTTTTTAAATTGAGGTGTTAAAAATGAAAGTTCTGGCTAGAAACAAAAAAGCGTACCATGATTATGAAATTTTAGAAACTTATGAATGTGGGATAGAATTGAAAGGAACGGAAGTCAAGTCTGCTAAAGCTGGAAACATTAATCTAAAAGATTCTTTTTGTAAAATAGAAAATGGTCAATTAATTCTATATAATGTTCATATAGGTCCTTATCCAGGAGCTTCAGTTTTCAATCACGATCCAGAAAGGCCTAGAAGATTGTTAATGCATAAAAAAGAAATAATACGTTTAGAGAATAAAGTAAAAAAGGAAGGATTAACTATTATCCCTTTAGAATTTTATGTAAACGATAAAGGTCTGATAAAAGTCAAAATAGCGCTTGCTAGAGGACTAAAAAAATACGATAAACGGGAAAAAATAGCTGAAAGAGATTTTGAAAGGAGAGTTAAAAAGTTAGAAAAATATGAGAACATTTGAGGGAGTAAACGAAGCTGTTTCTTTTGAAAAGGTGACCAAAAAGTTTGGAAATACAATAGCTGTTAATAATGTTGATTTAAAAATCAATAGGGGTGAAATATTCGGCCTTATAGGACCTAATGGAGCAGGGAAATCTACAATAATGAAGATGATATCTACTTTATTAACTCCAACTTCTGGTGAAGTTAGAGTTTTTGGGCAAGATTTATATAAAAATAAGCAAACATTAAGAAGATATATTTCATTGGTTTCTGATTATTCTGTTTTAGAAGAAGATCTAACTCCTTATGAAAATCTTAAACTTTTTGCAGCGGTTGCTGATGTGGAAAACGCCGAGGAGAAAATAACCGAATTTTTACATAATTTTGATTTAGATAAGTATGACCGTAAGTTAACAAAAAATCTTTCATCTGGAAACAAGCAAAAGCTTAATATTGCCAGAGCTTTGTTAAAATCTCCAGAAATACTCTTGTTGGATGAACCGACAAATGCAATTGATGTAGAATCTTCTAGATTTATAAGAAAGTTTGTTTTGAACGAAAATATTACAAAAGGAACTACAATTATAATATCTTCTCATTATTTATGGGAAGTTGAACAATTAGCTACAAATGTAGGAATAATAGTTGATGGGAGAATTGTGATTAAAGACAGTATTGATAAGATATATGAAAAATTTGATTCTAAAATAAATATATATGAACTTACCTTTAGAAAAGGAGATCATCCAAAGGTGCTTGAAAGGCTCAAAAGCTTACCCGATGTTATTTCAATTAAACTTGTTTCTGAAGAAAAAATAATTGTAGAAACTAAAAACCCTTATTTTTCTTTAGATGAAGTAGAAGTATCACAAACTAAATTGCGACCAACTTTAGAAGATATATATTCTTATATAATTGAAAATTAATATAATTTGAGGAATGATTAGCAGTGCTTATCAGATTGGAAGATGTTTCACATAATTATGGGGATTTTTATTTGTTTTATGATGTGAATTTGGTTATAAATCCCAGTGATAGAATAGCACTAATTGGAAAAAACGGTGCTGGTAAGACAACTTTACTTAATATTATCTATGGGGATACCGAACCTATTGAAGGTCAAGTAATAAGAAAAAATAATTTAAACATTTCTATCCTTAGACAATATCGCGTTGATGGCAAAAATTTAAGTATTTACGATTTCATAAAAGAGGCAGTTTTAGAAGATTATTCTGATTATATAGTTGACAGAATTACAAGGAGTTTACTTGTGGGCGTTGGTTTTTCCGAAGACCAATGGGATAGGCAAGTTTCTAGTTTGAGTGGGGGAGAATTAACCAGATTATCTTTAGCAAGGACTTTGTCTGGCAAGAACGATTTATTGTTGTTAGACGAGCCAACTAATCATCTGGATTTATATTCAATAGAATGGCTAATAAATTACCTAAGAAATTACAAGGGAGCTATGGTTATAGTATCTCATGATAGGGTATTTTTGAAAGAGCTTTGTAATAGGTATTGGGAAATAAACAATTCACGAATATGGGAATTCAAAGGAACATATGACGAATATATTTCCTCTCGAGAGATCTATATAAACTCAATTAATGCTCGCCGAAATAATTTACAAAAAGAAATTCAAAGGTTGGAAAAGATGATTCAAAGGTATAGAACATGGGGAACTGAAAAGATGATGAAACAAGCTGTAATAAGAGAAAGAAAATTAAATGAGTTAAAAAAAGAATATGAAGAAATCGAAAACATTGAACAAGAAAAAGAAATTGAAATAAAAATTCCCGAACCACCAAAAACTGGATACAAAGTAATAGAGGTTAAGAATCTTTCTTTCTCGTATGATAAGATGCAAAAATTATTGAATAACATTTCATTTGAATTATATGAAGGAGAAAAATTAGCAATTTTAGGGAAAAATGGTTGTGGAAAGACTACTCTTTTAAAAATATTGATGGGAGAAATAAGTTCTTATTCTGGAAAAATAGAATGGGGATATAATATAAAAGTGGGATATTTAGATCAAGTTGTTATGGAACTCTCTGATGATATGGATGTTTTGGGTGAAACATGGCAATTGGTGCAAGATTGGAAAGATTTTGAAGTCAGAAAATATTTAGGCAGATTTGGATTTTATGGTGATGAAGTTTTTAAGAAAGTGAAAGAATTATCCGGTGGAGAACTGACAAGACTAGCATTAGCCAAGATTCTACTTGAAAGACCTAATGTTTTAATTTTAGATGAACCAACAAATAATCTAGACGTTTTGACAATTCAATCACTTGAAAAGACCCTCAAAGAGTATAAAGGTGCTATAATTTTTGTTTCTCATGATGAATGCTTTATAAAAAATATAGCAGATAAATTTTTATTGATTGACAATGAAGAGTGTATCGAATCTAAAAATCTTGACAATATTTTAGATAATATTAGAAGTTCTTCTTTTAAATTACAAAAGAAAAAAGCGCAAAATGAAACTTACAAAGAAAGAAATAGAATAAAAAATAGGATAAAAAGTTTAAATGATCAACTTTTATCTGTAAGAACCCAAGCTTGGGCATTATTCAAAAGCTTAGATAGGATCGAGGCTAAACTTTTTGAATTTGGAGACGATTATAATAAAATAATAGAGTTAATGGAAGAAAAAAATGAATTAGAACAAAAGTTATTGGTTTTAGAAAAAATGGAAAAAGAAATTATAGATGAATTAGATGCACTAGAAAAAAATAAAAATTTTATATAAATATAATAAAATACATTAAATTTATATAAACAATAAATCGGAGGATAAAAAGATTATGAGGGGTATCTATTCAGATCAAACAAGTTTTTATCTTTCACCCGAAGAACCTGAGATAGGGGATCTTGTTACTGTTAGATTAAGAATACCAAAATATTTAGGTAAGAGTTTAGGAAAAGTTATTTTTATGCCTGAGAAAAACGTCAAAAGGTATCAACATAAATCAATGAAGTTTTATAAAGAAACTGATTATTATTGTTTTTTTGAAAGTACTTTTAATATGCCAGACAGGATTTTAAAATACCATTTTGAAATAAATTTATTGGAAAAGAAAAAAAACATCGTTTATGATGCGATGGGAGTTGTTGAGAACAGCAGGCCAATAATAGATTTTACTTTAATAGCTGGGGTTAAAATCCCAAAGTGGGCACAAGGCTCTGTTTATTACCAGATTTTTGTTGACAGATTTTATAATGCTGATGAAACTAATGATCCTGTAAACAATGAATATCGATATGACGGGCAGGTTGTGGTTAAAAAAGATTGGGAAACACTTCCTCATCCTAAAAATGGACACAGAGAGTTTTATGGGGGAGATTTAAAAGGTGTTTTAGAAAAACTTGATTATTTGGAAGATTTAGGGATAGAAACGATTTATTTAAATCCAATCTTTGTTTCTCCTAGTCCTCATAAATATGATACTCAAGATTATGAACATATAGACCCACATTTTGGAGTTATCATCGAGGATACTGAAGATTTAACAGAAAAATATAAAGTTAGAACAACTTCTGAAATTAATCTAATTAAAAGTGATGAACTATTTCAGAAATTAGTAGAAGAGTGCCATAGAAGGAATATAAAGGTTGTTTTAGACGGTGTGTTTAATCATTGTGGTTCTTTTCATAAATGGATTGATGAGATGAATCTTTATGGAGATGGTGCTTTAAATAATGAATCTTCACCATATAGAAGATATTTTTATTGGAATTCAAAAAAAAAGTATGAAGGTTGGTGGGGGTACAGGACCCTTCCCAAATTGAATTATGGAAATATTAATTTATGGAAATATATAGCTGATATTGGTAAAAAGTGGGTAAGCGAGCCCTTCAATGTAGATGGATGGAGATTGGATGTAGCTGATGATTTAGGAAAATCTTTCGAAATGAATACCTCTTTTTGGAGGTTTTTCTACAAAATAGTGAAAAAGGTAAATCCTGACGCGGTAATATTTGCAGAAATATATAAGTCTCCGCTTCCATGGTTGGAAAGACAATGCTGGGATTCAATAATGAATTATATAACTTGTATGGATCCGATTAGTTACTTTTTAACAGGAATGGAAAAACATAACGACTACTTAAAACCAGAGTTATTAAAAAATTCTAATTACTTAGTCAATACTGTAAGATGGGCTCTGTCGCAATTGCCAATGAACAGCAAATTTATTGCGTTAAATCAATTGAGTAATCATGATCATTCAAGATGGATAACAAGAACAACTCAAAAAGTTGGTAGATTAGGCCTAAGAACACATGAAGAAGCTATTGAGGGAAGAGACTTAGAAGTTTTTAAGATAGGACTTGTAATGATGTTTACAATACCGGGATCGCCTGGCTTGTATTATGGCGACGAAATAGGACTTGCAGGATGGACCGATCCTGATAATAGAAGGCCTTATCCGTGGGGAAAAGAAACTGAAGAAAGCAAAGAAATATTTGATTTTACAAAGGAATTAATTAAAATCTACAAGACTACACCTTGTCTACGAAAAGGTTCGTTCGATTTTATCGACTGGAAAGAAGGATATGTGGCTTATGCTTCTTGGAACGAAGATGAAAATGTTGTAACAATAATAAACAGGGAAGAAAAAGTAATTGAAGCCGAAATTCCTGTTTGGTTGTTAGATAAGAAAGAAGGACAAACAGAAATTCTTTTCTCGACAAAAGAAGTGAATTTAGAAGATGAATATTTTAGTGAAGGTATAAAAAATTTAAAAATCCCAGAAAAGACAGCTATTATTATAAAAGTAAATTAAAGACTTTTTAGAAGTACCATTTTAGAGAAAAAGGTTCTCCACTAATTTTTTCAAACAATTCTTCATATTTATACAATCCAGAAGGTTTGATAACTTCCTCTATCAAAAATCCAATAAATTCTGTAGGTTTTTCAGAGATGTTTTCGACGTTTTGCTTTTCGCAAAATACCTTTCTTAACATTTCACACGTAACATCTCCCATAAAATAGTTATGCATATATATAGGATGCGTAGTATAATGAATTCTGTAACCAAAAGGAGGTTCTTCTTCTAAAGGTTTATCTCCAAATAAATCTTCATAAACCCTAAAATATAAGTTATAAATGTCCTCTAAAGAAAAAATTTCGTTTCTATATAATTCATGATCGAAAAAAATGTTTCCTATAAATTTTAAATAACTCAGTTTTTCGTATTCTTTTATTTTTTCAAACTCTTCTTCTACTTCTTTGTTAAAGAAGTTTATATAAAATAATTTGTCATATATAAAACTTCCAAATAGATTTGCTATACCTTCAGTAATAATGCCGCTTATTCCTTTATTTAGTATTATTTCATTTGGATCTTGTAGGAATGAGTGAATTGCATGTCCACTTTCGTGTAAAAGGGTTTTATATTCGGAATAGCGATTTTTAACGTTTGCCAAAACTCTTGAATCTTCACCAGTTTTTATTCGAAAATTGTATCCCCATTCAGATTTGTTTCTTCTTGGGAAAATATCATAAGTTATATTAAAATTGTCTAGATTAATTCCGAAGTTTAGGAAGAATTCTCTTAAGATATTGTAATAATCTGTCATGTCAACTTTTTTGTTTAAAGAAGGAGCTATTATAGATTTTAAGTATTCCTCATCCCAAGGTTTCAACTCGTTCATATTTAAATATCTTTTGGCAAGCTCGTTCCTTTTATTATTTAGTATATCTATATAGCTTCTTAATTCATCTTTCCACCCTTCAAATATATTTGAGCTTAGCTCATCTCTTTTCAGCATATATTCTACAAAATCCCTTGAACCTTCAGCTTTTGCCAATTCTTTTCTTAGATTTATGAGTTCAATAAATCCGTTATCAATCAAAACTTTATTTATTTGATTTCTCGAAAAATAAGCTTTTTTCTTAGGTTTCTATCTTCATTAGTCAACATTTGATCTATTTCTACTGAAGTTACTTCTTTGCCATCTATCTTAAATCTAAAGGTATTAAGTATCATAGAGAGTTCATTGGTTTTTTGCCTTATTTGGAGGTTTAGCTCGTTTATTTTCTTATTTTTATGAAACGGTTCAAAGATCTTGTATGCTATTTCTATCTTTCGTTTATCAACAGTGTTTAATTCTTTTTCTTTATGCTCACATATGATTTTAAAATTTTCCTCATCTTCTAAGAAAGTAGCTATGTCTTGATAAGCTTGTTCAATTCCTAAATCAAAACCTGTAGTATACTGTGTCCAACCTAACTTACTTGCCTTAATTTCTTTCTTATTTAGTTCTTGAAATAAGTTAACAACTTGATTAATAAACACTAGAAACACCTCTTTTTTAAGTAATTATTAATGTGATAAATTCATAAAATTTCTATACATTTTACTAAAAAATGTTTAAGAACCCCGTCACCACAACAAGTTATAACAACTTACAACAATTTTTCTATTATATAAAAACCCTTGTATCTGCTAGCATTACCCTATATATTCTTTCTATGAATAGGTTTTCTTCGATTTTTTGATTTGATGAAATTTTATAACTACAATGATTATAAAGAAGAAAGTATGGAAATCTACTTTTTTTCATCTAACATAAAAAATAAAGAATTTCCCGTAGTCATAAATACGGAAAATTCTAACCTCCTTTTCTTCTATACTCATGGTAACTAATTATACCATAAGGTATTTCTTAAATACTTAGAAACTTTTGAAAGAAAATTTTCGAAAAAATAGGGTTTTTAATTTAGAAGGGTTTACAGTATAGCTCCCTTAACTCAACCGTCAGAAATCATCTCCAAAGTTGAAAATTCTACGGGAAATTTGATAGGTCTTCTTTCTTTTGCAGATTTATAGATTCCTAAAACAGCTTCAACAGCTTTTTGACCCTCGGTGCCATTTATATAAGGTTCTTTGTTGTCATTGATTGATTCATAAAAGTCTTTATATAGTGGAATATGACCACTACCATAAACAGTATCAGGATCAGGTAAGTTTTGAAAGGGATGTCCTTCTTGGTCAGGAAACCTCCAATATTTGATTTTATTTACAGCTAATCCTCCAATAACTACAGTACCTTTTTCTCCAAAGATTGACAAAGTTTCTTCTAAATTCTTAGGGTAAACATTTGCCGAGCCTTCTATTAAACCGATAGATCCGTTTTTAAATTTGATTATGGCACTTCCAAAATCTTCCGCTTCTATATAAGGATGAGTAAAATTTTTTATCACACCGTATATTTCTTCAATTTCGGAATTCATATTCCATATTAGCAAATCAATATTGTGCGTGCACTGATTCATTAGGGTACCCCCATCATCTTTCCAAGTACCTCTCCATTTTGCCTGCTCGTAATAAGTCTTGTCTCTATTCCATCTTATTGAAGCTTGACCATGGAGAATCTTACCAAAAGCATTTTGTTCAACTTTTTTTCTTAATTCCTGAATTGGAAGGTTAAACCTATTCTGAAAACAGACGGCTAACTTTAAATTATTGCTTTTTGCCTCTCTGATCATTTCTTTAGTATGTTTTGTTGACAGGGCCATAGGTTTTTCTACTAAAACATGCTTGTTATTTATTAAAGCTTCCATACTAATTTCATAATGATTTCCGCTTTCTGTAGCTATGCTTACTGCATCTATATCTTTTCTTTTTAAAAGTTTTTTGTAGTCAATATATATCTCTGGTTTTTTTAAACCTGCATTTTCTATTTTTTTTGCAAATTCTTCTGCTTTTTCTTCGACTAAATCACAAGCAGCAACTGTTTCTATGAAATCAGAATTTTTTATTAAGGCCTCAGAATGTTTTTGCTGAGCTATTCTTCCACAACCTATTACCGCCATTCTTAACATTGCAGCACCTTCCATATATAGACTAAATTTTGTTTTAAATTAAAAAGATTTTTTCAGGATATTTATCTTTTATATGTTTAGTTGCATTTCTTGTATCAAAAATTACAACGGCATTTTCAGCTACAAATTCATAATTTACTTTTTTATGACCCGTAGTAATTATAACAGCATCACTTTCTTTTAATAATTTTTCCGTTAAATCTTCAGTTGTATATAATTTATCTTTATACTTAAATTGTTTAACATACGGATCGTGTATTTTTATGTTGGCCTTTTTTGTCTCTAATATTTCTAGAATTTTTAAAGCAGGGGATTCACGCAAATCATCTATATCATTTTTATAACTAACACCCAACATTAAGATTTTCGCCCCATTTAAGCATTTTTTATTGTTATTTAAAATATCCATTAACCGTTCAACCACATATTCAGGCATATAATCATTGATTTCCCCAGCTAGTTCAATAAGTCTAGTATGATAATCGTATTCTCTTGCTTTGTAAGTTAAATAAAAAGGATCTATTGGAATGCAGTGTCCACCAACGCCAGGTCCAGGGTAGAACGGCATAAATCCAAAAGGTTTTGTTGCAGCTGCATCTATTACCTGCCAAATATTTATATCCATTTTTTTAGCGAGGATTGCCATTTCGTTAACGAAAGCTATATTTACTATCCTGAAAGCATTTTCTAGGATTTTTGACATTTCAGCTTCTTTAGGAGAGGAAACTGTAAAAACTTCTGCATTTAAAACCCTTTCGTATAATGATTTTGCATACATAGTGCATTTTTCTGTAACACCACCAACTACTTTTGGGGTATTTTTTGTTTTGTAGACTAAATTACCTGGGTCCACTCTTTCAGGACTAAAAGCTAAAAAGAAGTCTTTTCCTACTTTGTAACCATTTTGCTCCAATATTGGTAGCATCACCTCTTCTGTGGTACCAGGGTAAGTGGTACTTTCTAAAACTATTAAAGTATCTTTTTTCATTCTTTTAGCAACTTCATTAGTTGAATTAATTACAAAACTCAAGTCAGGTTGCTTGTATTTATTGAGTGGGGTTGGAACACAAATCATTATTGCATCACATTCCCTTATTCTATCATAATCAGTTGTTGCACTTAATTTTCCTTCTCTAACTAAATCTTCAAGTTCTGCAGTGACTACATCTCCTATATAATTTATCCCTTTATTAACTTTATCTACTTTTTCTTTTTGAACGTCGAACCCTAGAACGGTATATCCTGCTTTGGCTTTTTCTACTGCTAGAGGTAATCCAACATAACCTAAACCTATTACTCCAATCTTAGCTGTTTTATTTTGAATTTTTTCTAGTAAAGCCATTGCTTTTTACCCCCTTTGTCCTATTTAATAAGAATTAAAAACTAGCATAAAACTCCTTTATTTTTCTAACAACATATTCTTGTTCGTACCTGGTTAACTCTGGAAACATAGGTAAAGCTAGTGTTGTTCGTGTAGCTTTTTCTGTTATTGGAAAATCACCTTCTTTATATCCAAGATTTTCAAAACATTTTTGAAGATGTAAACCCAACGGATAGTAAATCCCAGTTTCAATTCCATTTTCTTTAAGAAATTTCTTCAATTTGTCACGTTCTTCCTCGTTTTTTACTGAAATTACATATTGATGGTAAACATGAACTCGATTATCAAAATATTTTGGATAGTTTATATATTTATCCAAGCCTTTTTCTTCAAAAAACTTGTTATAATATTGAGCCTTTTTTATTCTTCTTTCAATGTAATAATCTAAGTTTTTTAATTTTATACGTAATATAGCTGCTTGTACCTCATCCAAACGAGAATTGTATCCCACCTCGTCATGGTAATATTTTTTAGAGGCCCCGTGAACCCTTAGTTTTCTAACTCGATCAGCTAACTTTTCATTATTTGTAACAACTAAGCCTCCATCACCATATCCGCCAAGGTTTTTTGTAGGGAAAAAAGAAAATGCATTTAGGTCTCCGACCGTTCCGCTACACTTTTTGTCTCCACTTGAGTAATACCAAACAGATCCTATAGATTGAGCACAATCTTCAATAATAGTTACTTTATAATTATTTTTTATATTTTCTAATCTTTCTAAATCAACTGTCTTACCAAAAAGGTGTACAGGAATTATACCTTTTATACGTTCTTTCTTAGGGTGAGTTTTGAGAACTTTTTCTACTTGATCCAAGTCTATATTAAAAAAGTCTTCTTCTATATCTACAAATATCGGAGTTGCTTGATTTAAAACTATAGAACTAGCGGTTGCAAAAAAGGTATATGGTGTAGTAATAACGTAATCTCCTTTTTTTATATCAAGTGCTTGAACTGAAAGCCTTAGAGCATCTGAACCATTTGCTACGCTTATAGCATTTTTTACTCCAAGATAATTAGATACCTCTTTTTCAAACATTTTGACGTTGCTTCCCATTATTACATTACCGGATGTAAAAACAGCATCTAAATTTTTAAGCACGTCTTTTTTTATTTTTTTGTATTGACGAGTTAAATCAAAAAGAGGAACTTGCATTTTTTCCTCCATTAGTTTTGCTCCCCCTTCCTTAACAAGATATTTCCTTCTTCATCTATTTGAAAAACGTACAATTTTTCTAAATTTCTTTCTAAAGCATTATTTAAAATTTTTTCAGAATGTCTAAAAGAAGCAATTATTAATGCATCATAAGTTATTTCCTTAGCTTTTTCCGGAGGATATATATCTATACCCTTCAACTGATCACCTTGTTTTGAGACAGAGTCATCCAGAAAGCCGACAACATTAACATTTTCGCTTTTTAAAATTTTTAAAACAATACCCCCAACTACGCCAGCACCATACAACAATATGTTCTCAAGTTTATCCTTTTTTAGGGTATGTAGAACTTTTTTAAATGATTCTTTTGTATCAAAATACAATTCTGAAACTTCATCGACAAAACTTACTGTAAGGAATTGCAACCTTTTTATTCCTTGTTCAGTTAGTTCATAACTCATATTCCTTTTATTTTCCCCACATTTTAGTATATAACCCTTCTCCTCAAAATCCTTTAAATATTTATTTACCATGGACGGAACAATGCCAACATTTTTTGAAATTTTATCCTGAGAAATATCATTATCTTCAGAAATTAATTTTAATATCATCATTTCCCTAAAATTTGGAGAGGGATTAAAAAATGTATATTTTTCAATATTTAACATGAATATATCACCCCAAAACTTTAATTCACTCACTAAGTGAATAATTTATTTCATTATAACATTTCTTATATTTAATGTCAAGTTTTTAAATTTCTTTTTAATAAAAACTATAAAAAACCTAGAGAATATTCTCTAGGTTTTTATACGTTATCTGATTTATTTACAAAAAAATTATCCAAAAAGTTTTTTAGCAATTTCTGCAACACGTCTTCCCTGCGTTTTAGCAATCTCAAGTTCAATTATATTGGGAGAGTTATCTTCTGATTTAATTATTGCAGAAGCACCATATGGTGATCCGCCATGAACGCTAGAATTATCACTTAATGAGGGTAAAGTGAAAGGTAGCCCTACAATTATCATCCCATGATGTAACAATGTAGTGTAAAAACTCAAGATAGTTGATTCTTGCCCTCCATGTTGTGTGCTAGTAGTTGTAAAAACACTTCCAATTTTTCCAACCAATTCTCCTCTACTCCATAATCCTCCTGTCGTATCTAAAAACTGTCTCATTTGAGCAGCCATCATTCCAAACCTTGTAGGAGTTCCAAATATTATAGCATCAGCTTGTGTTAAAGAATCTAAAGTGGCAATAGGAAGGTGTTTAAAGGCTTCTTGGGCTTTTTTTGCGCCCGATTTTATTAAGATATCTTCTGGAACAGTTTCTTGAACTCTATAAATATCGACTTCGACACCCTCTATTTCTCTAGCCCCCTGGGCTTCTGCTTCTGCCAATTTGTATGTATGACCGTACATACTGTAAAAAATTATACTTATTCTTGCCATAAAGTAACCTCCTTTAATCGAGATAAATTTTGTCTCTTTTATGATAACATTAATATTTTAAAAATATTTAAAATATATAATAATTAATGAACATACCTTAGTAAACGATTAAGGAGGAAATTTACAATGAAAGCACTTTATCTTAAAAGTGATAATTGTCCGGTCTGTAAGGACTTTTTACCTAAGTTTATTCTCATTTGCGATGAGTACAATATACCTCATGAGATTGTAGATGTATCTAACAGTCAAAAAGAGTCTGGTCAAATGCTGGTTTTTTCTGTTCCAACCATTATTTTCTTAAATAAAGAAAATCAGGAATTAATAAGGTTTTCAAGTTATTTTGGAGGATATGAGATTAGAAACTTTTTAGATAGATACTATTCAACTGACTAAGAATTATTCAGAAAAGTTTAAAAGTATTGCTAAAAAAAGCTGCTTAAAGCAGCTTTTATTTTGGTTGATTCATAAATTTTGCGACATATTTTGATCATTCATCGTAGTTGGTTTCCGTGTTGGTAAATCCACTGATATCGTACTTAACTACACGTCCACTTTATTTATATTATCCTTTTAATCCGGTAAAAGTGATTCCTTTGATGAAGTATTTTTGGGTGAATAAAAATACTATTATTAATGGTAGAATGACTATGACTGAACCAGCCATTTGCATCGCGATGTTTTCCGTATATTGACCTCCAAGAACAGAAACAGCTACCGGTAAAGTGTACATACTTTCATCTGTTGCTATAATTAAGGGCCATAGAAAATTGTTCCAAGAACCTGTAAAAGTGAATATAGTTATAGCTGCCATAGCTGGTTTAGACAAGGGAATAATAACTTTGAAAAATATCCACCCTTCATTAGCCCCATCCATTTTCGCGGCTTCTATTAACTCATCTGGTATTCCACTAATAAATTGCCTCATGAAAAATATATTAAATGCATTTGCTATTGCTGGTAAGATTAAGCCCCAATAAGTATTCAGTAAACTTAGTTTAGTTAACAATAAGAAAACAGGAATCATAGTGATTTGCCCAGGAACCATAACTGTTCCCAGAACTAAAAGAAATAAAGTATTTTTATTTTTAAAGTTAAATTTTGCAAATCCGTAACCAGCCATAGTTGCTAATAAGACTGATAAAAAGGTTGTGGAAAGAGAAACTACTACAGAATTTAAGAACGGTCTACCAAAATTCATTTGTTGAAATAGATCTTTATAATTTTTTAAAGTTGGATTTTTGGGAATCCACCTAGGTGGAAAGATAAAAATTTCACCTGGTCCTTTGAAAGAGGTTGAAAGCATCCATGCAAAGGGGATCACCGAAATTAATAACCAAATTATTAATATTAAATGTACAACAATTTGTTCAATAGGTGATACTTTTACTTTTCGCATAAATAAGCACGCTCCTATCTAGTTGAATTGCATTTATGCTTCAATATTTTTGCCAACTTTCATTTGGATAAAAGTTAAAGCAAATATCATTATGAATAGCACGAAAGCTATAGAAGAAGCATATCCCAATTTAAAAAATCTAAACCCTTGTCTATAAAGATACAAAACTATTGATAAAGTAGAATCTAAAGGTCCTCCACCCGTTAACATATAAGGTTCTTCAAATAATTGAAGATAACCTATAATAGTCATAACAGTTACAAAAAATATTGTTGGTCGTAGTGAAGGAATAGTTACATGTAAAAACTGTTGGAATCTTGAAGCTCCATCTAATTCAGCTGCTTCATATAAATAATCTGGAATGTTTTGCAAACCTGCTATAAAAAGAATTATATTGTATCCAACTGCTTTCCACACTACAAGCATTATCACGGAAGGCATAGCCCATGCAGGATCACCTAGCCAATTTGGTCCTTTAATCCCTAATAATCCTAGAAACCAATTAATTAAACCGTAATCTGGATTCAGCATCCAAGACCATACAATAGCGATTGCGACGGTGTTTGTAATAGAAGGTAGATAAAAACTAACTTTGAAGAAGTTCTTAAAATAAGTAGCTTCCCTGTTAATAAGAGCTGCAAAACTTAAAGCTAAAATTATTGTCAAAGGCATCGCAACTACTAATGCATATAAAGTATTAAGTAATGCCCTCCAAAAAAGAGGATCTTTCATTAAATTAATATAATTCTGAAAACCTATAAAACTGGCGTTACTCCAATTGTATATAGCAAATACATTAAAATCAGTAAAGCTGAGAGTAAGAGAAACTATTATTGGTATTAACATAAAAATAAGCAGTAAAATTATTGAAGGACCTATAAAAGTAATTATTGCTTTTAACGGAGTTTTCAATTTGATCTCTCCTTGCTCGTTTAATTTCCAAAAAACCCCTCTCCGCTTTTGAAAAGAGGGGTTTAGATTATATATTACCTAAGTATCTTTTCGATATCTTTTTTCAGATCTTTAGCTGCTCCTTCGGGAGTTTTTCTACCATATATAGCTTCTTCAACTCGTCTATCTATAGAGACAGAAATTTCTTGAAATTCTGGTCTATTTATCGGTGCCTTGGCATCGAACAATTGTTCACCAAAAAGTGCAATCATTGGATCAGCTTGTAATATTGGGTTATTCCATGCTTCTATAGAAGCTGGAAGTGAATTTACTAATTGATACCACTTTACCTGTATATCCGGTCTTGAAAGAAATTCGATGAATTTCCAGGCTCCTTCTTTATTTTTTGAATCTTTGAATATTACCAGGTCGCTTCCTCCCATAAAAGAAGTTCTAGTTTTCTTTTTTGGCATCAAAGCAACATTCCATTTGCCCTCTATTTGAGGAATTTGTTCTCTGATCATACTTACCATCCAGGGACCAGAAAAAAACATAGGTGTATCTCCTGTAGCAAAATCTTGAAACAGATTTCCTCCTCCACCAAGAGGAGCAAGTTTTTCGGTAAAAAATCTTGTGTAGTATTCAAACGCTTCAACGAACTCTGGTTGATCTACGATCACATTTCCTTTACTATCTAGTATATCTCCACCATTTTGCCAAACAAATGGTAATAGAATTTGGTAATTGTCTTGAGGCTGATATAAGGTTATACCATATTTACCTTTTTGAGCCAATTTTTTAGCAACATCATACAATTCATCCCAATCTTGTGGGGCATGATCGCATCCAACTTCTGATAATAAATCAGTCCTGTAATATAGTACTCTAGTATCAACATACCAAGGAATGCCAAGGAGCTTTCCATCAACCTTTCCAGTTTCCCATGAACCTCTAAAGAAAGCTTCCTCTTTTACAATTTTTGAGTTTTTAACATACGGATCAAGGTTTTCAAATGCTCCCATACTACCAAATGGAGCCATCCATGTAGTTCCCATCTGTGCTACATCAGGGACCTGTCTTCCAGCAATTCCAGTCAAAATTTTATCATATGCATTTGCCCAGGGAATAGCTTGTATATTAACTTCATACTCAGGATATTCTTCCATGAATAGTTGCGCTAACTTATCTAGACTTTTCGCTTCTTCACCCATTGCCCAAATAGTTATTTTTGTTGTTCCAAAACCTAAGGCAACAATTAACACTAAAATACTAAAAATAGTGAATCTTTTTTTCATGCCATTCCACCTCCTAATAGTATTCTATTTAACTCACTTTAGGAATTCTTA
The DNA here is from genome assembly GCF_035349255.1 of Defluviitoga sp. Taxonomy (NCBI): domain Bacteria; kingdom Thermotogati; phylum Thermotogota; class Thermotogae; order Petrotogales; family Petrotogaceae; genus Defluviitoga; species Defluviitoga sp. Next base: position 59,903 of record NZ_DAOPSE010000006.1, read on the forward strand.
AACTTGTGTTTTATCCAGACGAACTAGCCCTCCTCATTGGAAATAATGGAGGCGTATATTGAGTTTTCTCAAAAATGATTTATTTTTCTTCTTACTACTTTAATTCTATCATTCCCCAATTTTGTGGATTAGCCCAAATATCGGGTAGTGGGTTCCATGAAATGATATTTTCTCTAACGTATGCTCCAAGAGAAGCATCTTTTTTGTTCGAATTATGTATGGTATGGCTAAAACCCAGTTTGAGATTTGGTTGGGGATTTGTTATTCCTAGATATTCAAAAGGATTCTTCAATTCTATTATGTATCCATAATCAGTTCTACTTGAAGCAACTTCGACGTTTGGTGCAGTTTTAGATATAGGTCCAGGATTAGAATCTTCATGTCTTACAGCCTGTACTTTTCCTTCTGTATCAAAGGGAAGAATAGCTATTTTAAATAATCCGGCATTAGAACCTGCTATGCTGGGATTTATGTAGAACTCAACAGAGTCTGTTCTGTAGTATCCGCCTACATCATCTGGAGAAATATTTATTACAACATACTCATCATACACCTCTGCAGCAATATACAAGTTTTCGTCATCCCACGCAACTGAAAAATAACTATGTAATATTTGGGTTCTTTTATCAACAGGCTTAATACCACCAGCAGGTACATTCATGTCTTCTGTTACTGCATATCTAGGAATATTTTCCCATTCGGTTAATTTGCCATCGATCTTTACGTTAGAAATTCTTGGAGCTTCTGCTAATTTTTCCTCTGCGCTTGTAAGAAGTCTCTTATACTCTTCAACGTACCAAGGGGTAACAGCGTAATCTGATAATTTGTCAATGAATCCTATTTCATCCAACGCTTTTGGTACATTTTCATTACTCATAAACAGGTTCCATATCAAACCGGACCTATAATTTTCAATCATCAAAATTATATCTCCTTGATCTATTCCAATGTATTGATTAGAGAACCATACTTCATCAATATTAAAGGCACTATAAAAACCGTATTCTCCCCATACTAAAGCTCCGTACTTTGACAACATTCCTCTAATAGCATTGACAGAGAGATCGAAGGTAAAAGGTATTGACGATATAGAAGCGTATGGAGCAACTGTTCCATCATGGTTTCCTTCAGATGCACCGTAGGCTTTGTATCCTGCAGGGCCATCAGAGGCGCTTAAACCCCATATATCCATATCGTAGGTTCGATATTTAAACCTATTTTGAACAGCAAATAACCAATTATATCTAGTTGCTGCTTCCGCATTATTAAAGTAGTTAGCGTATTTATCCTCTTTGTTTCTGAAATCTACCCAAATATTAGGATATTGATAGACAAACAAAGTTTCTTGGGGTAGATATATGTAAGTATCATTTTTAACTGGCCTGAATATTTTGTCCCACGATGCAGCAGGTATTGGGAAAGTTGGAGAACCGATTGCTAAAACATATGCAAGCAATCCTTCGTTAAATGAATCCCATCTTGCTCCCAAGAAACCCGCTTCGGGCTTCCAACCCATTGATAAAGTTTCTTCTCCATCTAACATCCACTGCCAATTTACATTTTCGTATAATTTGTTTGCAAGAGTTTCAACTTCTGTACCTTTGAAGTAGGCTCCTGATGTTAGGGCTCCAGCAACAAGTATTGCAGTATCTATTGAAGAGATCTCACTATTCAAAGCTCTTTTACCACTATTCATGTCTACAAAATGGTAGAAGAAACCATTTAATCCCTCTACCTTTCCTTCAACAAAAGTTTTTAACGTTGTTAATGCTCTTTCATAACCTTGTTCATAAGAAATCCAACCTCTTTCTATTCCAACTGGTATAGCAGAAAGTCCCATTCCTACTGCTGCGATACTTGATGGTGAATCTTTTGTGCTTCTATCTTTTATCAAACCGTTTTGAGAGTTTGCTTCATTCCAAAAATACAAAAAAGCCCTTTTTTGTATTTCTTCTAGTAGTGGTTCATCTTCTAGAGTTAGTAAATTTTCTATTTCTTCTTTAATGGAAGCAGGAACAGCAGCTAAAAGCTCATCAATTGTTAGTTTTGTTAATTTTTCCACGTATATTCCATCAGCATAAAAAGGCTCAGTCAAAGGAACTTTTACATTGTTTTCATCGAAGCCAGCAAAAGCTAAATAGATCATGTATTTGTTTTCTTCTTTTAAATTACTCATATCTCCTGCAATATTATAAGAAACTTTGTTCCATCCGTTACTGACAGGTGTTTCAGAAAAAACCCCACCTACCCATTCCCAACCAGAGGTAATATCGGCCAAACCTAAAAAGAACATCGAAGGTTTTATTTTATTTTCTTTTGGTATATAAACATTAATGGTAACTTTGTTTCTTCCAGACCATAAGGATACTTTTTCTCCAGAAAGTTCTATGGCTATTTTTGTTTCTATTGCTTCTCCATTGGGGATGACTTTCATAGCATATAAGCCTTGCGCAGCTAAATCTTTGGCCAATTCAAACTTTGCTCCTGTATTATCGTTTCCAAAAGTATTTATTTCTTCTTGTGTGTCCATAGACCAAATATACACTCTTTCAACCTCGGGTTCCTTAGAATCAAGAGCAATTAAGTTATCTACGTAGAAAGGATCTTTCATTGGAATGTTTGTTACTCCTTGAGTGTGAATAAAGGAAAAATATAGCATATATTTTCCTTCTGGATTTATGTCTCGCATTTTTTCGGATAATCTATATTCGATAACATTCCATCCATCTTTTGGTTCTGTTTCAGAGAATATTCCATCAACCCATTCCCAACCTTGACTAATATCAGCCATACCTAAGAAAAATCTGTTTGGTTTTAAAGATGAATCAGGATTAGTGTAAATAGCTAATTTTAGTATGTCATGTCCTTTCCACCTGTTTAATGTTTCTCCAGATAATTCAAATGCCATCTTTGTCTCAGCTGAATTTCCTGAAGGGATAACTATTGTAGACAATTTTCCTTCATAGACAAACCTGCTGCTTAGTTCAAAAGATGTACCAGTATTATCATCGTTTAAACCGATGGTTGATTCAAAGTCATGTATTATAACCTGTGGGAAAACAGCTAAACTGAAAAGTAACAACATAGTTACTAATAAAAACCTTTCCTTGTTCATACATACAGACCTCCTTTATTGATTTTTAATAAACCTATTTTTTAAAAATAAACCTCTACATTTAAAACTTCTTCTTTGAAATCTTGTGGATTTAAAATGTCACTTTCTAACTTTTTACCATTTACTAAAATCTGTTTTTGATTTGATTTTTTATAGGTAATGTTTAAAATTTTTCCTCTGAAAAATCTCTTAACCATAACTTCATCCCATTCTTTCGGTAGCATTGGATCTATACTCAAACCCTTCCAGTTTGCTTTTATACCTAAAATTCCTTCGATTCCCACAATGGTATACCATGCAGCAGAACCTGTGTACCAAGTCCAACCACCTCTTCCAAAGTAAGGAGAGTCAGGGCCATCTACATTGCCGGGAGTTACATAAGGTTCTACAAGATATTTTTCAGGATCCATGCCTCTATAGACTGGCATGAAGCTCTTATATATGTTGTAGGTATCTGGATCTTTCATTTTTGCTGCGGCTAAAATTGCCCAAGTCCCGGCGTGAGTATATAATCCCCCATTTTCTCTTACACCTGGTGCGTATCTTGTTAAGTATCCTATTTCTGGATCGGGGGTTTTATACGCAGGTTGGAATAAAAGGGGACCATAATCTTTAAACAAAAATTTTTTGATAGATTGATATGCAATGTTTTTTCGCTCTTTATTTGCAGTATCGTTTATAATTGCCCAGGTCTGTGCATTTAAAAATATTTTCCCTTCCTCACAATTTTTGCTTCCCAATGGTTCACCATTATCTTTATAGGCTCTTATGTACCATTCTCCATCCCAAGCATATTTATTGATATTTTCTTTTAGTTTTTCAGCCTGTTTCAAAAATCTTGCCTCATTTTTTGGATCCCCCATTTTTTGGCATACGTATGAAAACTCTTGAAGTATTCCATAAAGGAAATGTCCTAGCCAGATACTTTCTCCTTTTCCTTCAGTTCCCACAGCATTCATTCCATCGTTCCAATCACCATCACCTATTAAAGGCAAGCCCCGATCACTTAATCTCTCTAGATTATAATTTATAGCTTTAACACAGTGTTCGTATATCGTTGCCTCTCCACCATCTAAAAAGCTAACAATTTCTTCGAGAAATTCAAAATCATTTGTTTCTTTTAAATATCTAACAGTTACAAAAACAAGCCACAATCTGTTGTCAGATATATTATTTTTAAGACCGATTTCAGAAATAGGATGCCACCAATGCAGAACACTTCCATCACTATATTGATGTGCAGCATGAAGTTTTATTTGATTTTTAGTTTTTTCAGGATCTATATATAAGAATATTTGGCTGTCTTGCAACTGATCTCTAAAACCATATGCTCCCCCAGTTTGATAATAAGCAGTTCTACCCCATAATCTTCCAGAAATTGCTTGATACTTAAGCCATCTATTGATCAAAAAGTTGAAACCTTTATCAGGCGTTTCAACGGTCAATTTAGAAAACATTTCATCCCACATTTTTTTAACTTTTTCTAATTCATTGCTTACGTTTTTTTCATTTTGATATTTTTTAATTAGAGAAGTTAAATTTTCCTTTTCATCTGTTTTTTTAACTGCTCCCAGTAAAAATATTAAAGTTTTTTCCTCTCCTGGTTCTAGAGAAATCTCATTTTTTAAGCTCGCTATAGAATCTTCCCATTTTCCAAAGGTGTTAGATAATTTACCAGTTGAAACAGCTTGAGGATTAAATAGTGAATTGTATCTACCTAAAAAACTTTCTTTTGATCCTTCTGCTCCACTTACCTTTTCATTAACAGCATGAAAAGCTGTATATTCCCAACTTCTATTCCAATTTTGTCCTTTTTCATTAGGTATTTCCCACATTCTTTTTTCAGCAATAATGCAATTTAAATCACTTAAGAAGGAGGTTTCGATAAAGGTTTTGTGGAATTCTCGGTGCCAGTCAGGTGCCACACCGAGATTCCACTCTATATATGTAAAAGTAGATAATTTTCTTCTTTTTTTTGAATCATTTCTTACATTTAATAGCCATATCTCGATTGGCTCATCTTTTGCAACAAACATTGTAAGTTCCGTTTCAATGTCGAAATATCTTGTTTCAAATATTGTATAGCCTTGTCCATGTCTTACTTTAAAATTTTGTGGCTTTTTACACATGGGTTTCCAACTTGGAGACCAAATTTCTCCGCTTTCTTCATCTCTGATGTAAATATATTTTCCCCATTCATCTTTGATTAAATCTTGTTCCCATCGAGTAATTCTATTTAGACTAGCGTGTGTTCTCCAACTATAACCAGAGCCTGCTTGAGATATTACAAAACCATAATCACCATTTGAAATTACATTGATCCAAGGTTTTGGAGTTTGAGGTGTTGTTATTATGTACTCCTTACCGTCAGAAGTGAAAAAACCATACTCTGTTTCAAACACTTTTAGAACCTCCTATTCTTTTATTAGAAATAACTTAAGCGGTTAAGTTTCAAAACAAAAAATAATATACCTACTTCAACGATTTACAAGAGCTTCTTTTAATTAGTTTAGTTTTTAACAAAAAGTTCTTTCGTTCAATATTTTCTCCGTTTATTAAACGTAGCAAAATTTCTGTAGCTTTTTTTCCCATTTCGTAAATCGGTTGCATCACAGTTGTCAAAGGAGGATCTATTATTGAACTTGCTTCTATATTATCAAAACCTACAATGGATACATCTTCTGGGACTTTTAATCCTTTTTCTTTCAAAGCTCTTACTGCTCCAATAGCCATTTGGTCGTTTGAGGAAAAAATGGCCGTAAATTCTTCTCTTTTTTCAAGCAATCTTTTTGTTGCTTTGTAACCACCTTCCCTCGTAAAATCGCCTTTTTCAATGAGTAAGGGATTAAATTCAATCGAGTTTGCTGTTAAAGCTTTTAAAAATCCCATGAATCTAGCTTTTGAGTCCCAGGCTGCTTCATGACCCTCTAAAAAAGCTATTTTTTCATGTCCTAATGAAATGAGGTATTCGGTTGCTTCGAAAGCACCAGTTTCATTATCAACTACTACAGTATATATATCTTCGTCTTTGGTAGGATAATCAATGAACACGAAGGGAATACCCTCGTTTTTTAGAAAATCAACAAAATTATCTTTAATATAATAAGCCATGATGATAAGTCCGTCTACCATACTACTGTTTATCAATCCTATAACGCGTCGTTCTTTTTCTTCTTCGCCATGAGTTGTATATAGATTTAATAGGTAATTATGCTTATTAGAAGTTTTTTCAACGCCTCTAATAATATTGGCATAGAACATATCAGAAACGTCTGGTATAACAAGACCTATAAAATGAGTTTTTTCACCTGCTAAGCCCCGTGCAGCAGAGTTTGGAACATAATTGCAATCTTCTATTATTTTTTTAATCTTTAGGCGAAGTTCTTCACTGACCCCAGGTTTGTCATTTAAGACATATGAAACAGTTGCTTTGGATACACCAGCTAATTTTGCAATATCTTCGATAGTTAATTTTGTATTCTTAGGTTTTTTTTGCGGCACTTGGAGTCCTCCAATTTCAAAAATATTATTTTTTCTTAACCGCTTCACTTTAATTATAATCATAATTATATAAAAATAAAAGTTTGATTAGAACCAATTAGAAGTAAATAAAGACAAATAAAATTGATTATCTACAAAAAGCTGACATGATCTAATTAATAAAATATGAAGAAAAAGTGTGATAAAATTTTATTGTTCATAGCTAAAGTGATATAGACACTTTAGAAATAGAAAAAATTTTAAAAATAAGATTTTGAATTTAAGCAGGTTCTGGGTAGTAGCCCCTTTCTTCTCCATCTTGTTAAAAATTAAATATAGATTGCATTGATAGAATTTAAATTTGACCCAGTTTCAAGGTGAAGAAACATTGTTCGATGAAAAGAATAAATTCTATAATAATTAATAAAAATGATTCTTGTAATTTCAAGATGCCTATGAAGCTATAATAAAAGGAGAGTATTTCAAAATGATATTTAAAAATGAGATAGTAAAAAAAGTTAGTGAGTTGATAGTTGAGAAGAATTGTATAATTAACGAGGAAGTAAAGGTTTTTTTAGATGAATATAGAGGCCCTTTTTCTAAAGTATTGAAAGAAAATTACAAAATCGCCCATGATGAAGGGCTGCCACTTTGCCAAGATACAGGTTTAGTAGAATTTTTTGTTTTTATTGGTAATGAAGTAAAACTTGAGGAACCGATAAAAGATACGTTGAATGAAATCGTAGAGACAGTTTACATCCATAATCCTTTTAGATACTCTATTGTAGCTGATCCGCTTTTTGAAAGAAAAAACACACAAAACAACACTCCAGCCGTTGTTCATGTCTTTGAAACCCCTGGAAATAAATTGGAAATAAGGTTTTTGATCAAAGGAGGAGGTAGCGAGAATCTTTCAAGGTTATATATGATGAGACCTTCTTCAAATATTGAAAATTTCAAGAGAGCTGTTATAGAACACATAAAAGAAAATGGAGCTAAAGGTTGTCCGCCTTTGCATGTAGGTATCGGCGTTGGAGGAACTTCTGATATGGCCATGGTTTTATCAAAATTAGCTCTGACTAAAGACTTTAAAGAAAGAAATTCCGATCCAAAATATGCTAACTTAGAAACAGAATTAGTGAGAGAATTAAATGAATTAAAAATAGGATTTCAAGGACTAGGTAAAGGCGTTTCTGTATTTTCTGTTCATATAGAGGTTTCACCCACACATATAGCAACCCTCCCTCTTGGTATTGCTGCCGATTGTTATCTTTGCAGAAAAGGTGTGATTGAATTTGAAGATCGATGAGATAAGGAAATTTAAAGTTGGGGAAACTATAAAATACTACGGAGAATTAATAGTAATGCGTGATGCAGCACAAAGAAGATTAAGAGAATTGATTGCGGGTAGTAAAGAACTACCCATATATTTGGGAGGGAAGATAGTCTTTTATGCTGGACCAGCAAAGCCACCAAAGAATTCGAAAATAGGTGCCATAGGTCCTACAACAAGTGAAAGAATGGATGAATTTCTTGAAATGTTATATTATCTTGGGGTAATTGCTACAATTGGAAAAGGGAAAAGATCTGATCTTGCAGTAGAACTTTGTAAAAAATATCAAAGAGTTTATTTTATAGCACCAAGTGGGGCTGCAGCCTATCTTTCAAAGTGTGTAATAAATGCAGAAGTAATAGCTTTTTTTGAATTGGGTCCAGAGGCAATTTATAGAATTGAAGTTAGAGACTTCCCGCTGATGGTTGCAATAGATAGTTTAGGAAATCAAATATTTTAAATATATAGAAATTCTAATATAAAAAATAAAAAGCTTCGGTAATAGTATATTTAATAAATTATTACTGAAGCTTTTTAAACGTTTTTTTATTTTTTTGTAAAAAACTTTTCTATTTTCCTTGACTTCTTGCTTCAGAAACAAGTGGTTTTCTACCTTTTGATTTTCGTTTAAACGTTTCTAATATTACTTGAGATTCTTCGAAAGGAACAGATAAAAAAGAGAAATTTTCTAATACTTGTATATTTCTGATGTTCTTTTTATTTACTCCTGTTTCTTTCTCAATAAATTCGGCGAGTTTTCTCGGAGATATATCGTCATTATTCCCTAGTGCTACAAACAATCTCTTTTTTTTAAGAGCAGAGCTTCTATCAACCTTTTTGATTTCTTCATATTTTTTTGTATCCAAATTATCTTTAAGAAAATACTTTAAAATGCCTGAAATTATTATTTCTGACGTTTCTTGAGTTTCTTCTAAAATTCTTTGAGCTAATACTTTATAGATATTTTCTACATTTTCACATGAAGCGATCAGTTCATCTATAATTTTTTCAATTTTAGCATTAATAATTTCTGAGGTATCTGGAATTTCTTCTTCTTTTATGTCAGAACCCACAGCATTACGTATATATAAGAATTTTCTAAATTCTCTGGGAGTGACAAAAGTTATTGCAGTCCCATCATTTCCAGCTCTTGCTGTTCTTCCAATACGATGTACATAGTTTTCTGGGTTTTGGGGAAGTGAATAATTAATCACGTATTTTAGGTTGTCTATATCGATTCCGCGTGCTGCAACATCTGTAGCAATTAGTATTTTTGTTTTCTTGTCCTTGAACTTGTTCAAAATTCTTTCTCTTTGAAATTGCGAAACATCGCCGTTTAAAACTTCCACGTCGTAACCTTTTTCTCGTAATTTACTCGCGACTTCTTCTGATTGCACTTTTGTGTTTGTGAAAACCAGCCCATAAAAGTCATCATCTAGATCAATTAATCTAATAAGGAGATTAATTTTATCTCTTTCCTCAACTTTATAGTAGACTTGTCTAGCATTTTTAACTGTTAAATTTTCTTTACTATCTTTGATTGTAGAAATTATTTCAAATTCTCCCATATATTTTTTTGCTAATGAAATAATTCGTGGAGGAATTGTTGCCGAAAACATAAGTACTTTTTTCTTTTCATTAGTTTTTGAAATAATAAACTCAACATCTTCTATGAAGCCCATGTCTAACATTTCATCAGCTTCATCTATAATTAAATATTCGATATTACTGATGTCTAAAATTCCTCTGTTTATATGGTCAATAATACGACCTGGGGTACCAACTACAATATCAACATGTTTTTTTAAAGTTTTAATTTGTTGGTTAATTGAAACTCCACCATATATGGGAGTGACCTTAAGTTTTTTATTTCCTTTTAGGGAATTTAGTTCTTCACATATTTGAAGGGCTAGTTCTCTAGTAGGGGTTAATACAAGTGCCTGAACATGATCAATTCTCTCTTTGAGTTTTTCAATCATAGGTATACCAAAAGCTGCTGTTTTTCCGGTTCCTGTTTGGGCCTGTCCGATTACATTGCTTTTACCTGATAAAAGAAAGGGAATTACCATTTTTTGAATGGGGGTTGGTTCTTTGTACCCTTTGTTCAAGATTGCGTGTAATGTCGATTCGGAAAGGCCCATGTTTTGGAATGTTTCCATACTCCGTAACTCCTTTTAGTTCATAAATTGAGAATGGGCCTTTAACAAACTTCTCCAACACATTATAACACAATTTTTCTTTATTAGGAATTACGTGTTTATAAAAACTTTTTTACATATTGATGTAAAGTTATTTTGTTTAGCAACGGCCATGAAAAATTTATCAGGGGAAATTCATCAATTCGTGGTATAATTTGTTTGAAGATGGTTTTTACTAAATGTGAGGTGAACTTTTTATGAAAGGTTTTTTAGAAATTTTTTTCCCTTTTGCTTTAATTATCGTTCTTTTAGGATTTTCATTCAGTAAAGCTCCAAAAACTTCCCACAAGCCATCGGATCTTTCCACCCAAATTCCTTCTTTTTCTGAAGATGAAGAAAATCTTTTTGAAGTCACTTTTATAATTGTCTCGGTTCCAGATAATACACCAGAAAATGCGACAATTTATATGATGGGCAATTTTAACAATTGGTTAGTTGGAGATGAAACTTATAGATTTGAAAGGATGGAAGATGGTACTTACCAGTTAATAGTTAAAATGCCTCCAAACACTGAAATATTATATAAATATAACTTGGGATATTATGATTTCATTGAGAAAGATTATTCTGGAAATGAAAGAGAAAACAGAAAGTATAAATTTGAATATAACAGAGATATAGTACGTGATGAGATAGAAAGTTGGTAGGAGGATGAATAAGACAAATGAAAAAAGCTTACTTGCTAGATTTAAAAAGCGATCATTTTGATGAAGTAGTGGATTTCATCTTTCCTCTCTATGCAGAAAATCCGTTAGATTTTTTGTTTATAGCTCCCTCAGGATTTTATGCCAAACAAGTAGCAGAAAAGGTAGCTTCGAAAACCGATAAAACCATCAATAGAAATGCTTTTATGGTTATAAATCAATATGTTACTGAAATGCTTAAATTTTATGAGCCCGATGCTATCATTTTAGATAGGGATTTTTTGAAAGTTTATTTGGAACATGAAATTATGGATTTGATAGAAAAAGAAAAAAAAGACGAAGAATTTTCTCAGTACTTGAACGTAATAGCTAATTCCCAAAAATCTGTGGAATATTTATTAGATATTTTCGAAAAAAAGTGGGAAATCTCAAGAGTCCAAGATGAGAAAATTGTTTCGAATTCTGAAGAGTATAAAATTCTAAACGATTCGATAGACGTTAATTCTAATTTATATAAATTATATAACAAATTAGAAAAAAGTTTAGAAGACATTCTCTCCACTAAATTTGATATGTCTATTAAATACCAAAGAAATTATGATCCTGTGAGTGTTTATAAATGGTTCTATGAAATATTTCCTGAAATCCTAAAAAATGAAGGAAAAAGATATTTAGGAAAAAATGTTATAATTTCTGGCTTTTTTGATATATCACCCATTGTAAAAAAAACGTTTAAGGTACTTTTTAAACTTTTTGAAGAAGTACATTTTATAACTTGGATTGATATTCAAGATAGAGCTTTTGAATCTGTTAGAAATATACACACTTTTCTCAAAGAAGAAGATTTCATTTTCGATAAAAAGTGTAGTAAAAAGAATTTGAAAGAAGTCTATGAAAACACAAAAATAAACTTTTTCCCTGTGCATAATGAAATTTCTGAGATTGAGTATGTTTCTAAAGATATAAAAAGAAAGTTAATTAATGAATCTCTTTCTCCTAATGATTTTGGAATTGTTGTTCCAAATATTTCATCAGCAAAGTTGTTATCAGATTATTTAGATGAGATAAAAATTCCAAATAGATTGAAAAATGACATACCCTTAGCCGAAAGTCAGATGGTACTTATTTTACTTCAACCAATTAAAACATTAGTGAAAGGCTGCGAAGTTGAAGACTTATTGGCGATGGTAGAGGGTGGATATGGTGACAGAACCGAATTAACAATAGAACAGATTGAATATTATTTAAAAAAGTTTAATTTATTTTATGATATTCATAAATCTTCTCTGAAGCAAAGAAGAGCAAAATGGATGAATGCAATAGAATTCGAAATAGACAAGAGAGATTCCCTGGTGAATTGCACCGAAGAAACAGAAAGAATACAATTAGAGCGAGATGAAATATTAGAATTAAAAAAATGCTTTGAAAATGTTTTTAATTTATTATTAATGATTGAAGAAATTATTAAAGCTAAAAAAAGCTTTACGATTTCAGATTATAGAGAATTAGTCATTAAATGGATAGAAAATGGTAACATAGATTTTAAAATTATAGAAAAGTATTCTGGTGTAAACTTAATTGAAAGTGAAATAAATGCCGTTAAGACTTTTGAAGCATTATTATTAAAGGTCGAAAAAAGTTTAGAAAAGATTATCAAAGAAGATCAAAAAATAAGTCTAGACAAGTTTTATAAGATTATTTCTTCCCTTATTCAAGTAGATACTTTTAGAGAAACAGAAAGGTATGCAAATTGTGTGGAAATAATGAGTATCGATGACTCTAGGTTTGTAGAAAAGAAGTATAAATATTTTATCCATTTTACAGAGGATAATTATCCATCTATAAAAGTTAATCCTTTTCTTACTTCAATGGATAGTGCTAGTATTCCGATGGCAAAATTATCGGAAAAAATAAGTAGAAGAAACCTTTTTATTTCTATGATATTTGCGGAAAAAATAATGTTTACATATGCAAAGGCTCAACTAAATGGAGATCCAGTGGTTCCTTCACCCTATGAAAAGGAAATTAGGCAAAGTTTCAAAAACGTTTATTATTCAGAAGAATTTTTATTACAAAAAGGTAATCTACCAAGAGATTCCAGTAATATATTTTCTGAAAACGAAGCAATTATCTATTATCTTATAAATAACAAGAAGGAATTACTTCCTGAACAGTTTTTAGTTACAAGTAAAAGATTTGTTAATCAAATAAAAGACCACTCATGGGATTTACCTAATAAAACAGAATTGGGAAAGTTAAGTCATACAAAGATTTCCACTTATGTAGATTGTCCTTTCAAATACTATCTTAGCTATGTTATTCATTTAAAAGGGGATAAAAAATTCGAAAAATTTTTTGAAGGGCTTATAAAACATAGGACTTTGAAGGAACTATTTGATGTAAATGGGGAAAAAATAGATTATCAAATGATGTCGCAAAAGCGTTTAAATGAAGATGAATTAAGAGATGAAATTAAATCAATCTTGGAATATGTTTGGGATGATTATGTAGATGATTTTCTCTATTCATATCAAGCAATAAAAGAAGTAAATATTGAAGAATTTGTTGAAGATTTGTATGTTACAATTGAAACACTTTTAGACGATTATATTTATATTGATAAGAATAAAACACTTACCTTCAGTGAAGTGCTAGAAACGGAAGTAAAAGTGAAAACTAATATAGATATAGGAATATTCGAAAATACAGAATTAGAAACTCGAATCGATAGAATAGACCTTCTAAATGGTAACTACATGTACCTTTTAGATGAATTTGACAATGAATTACTTCCTGGTACTTATTCAATAGTTGATTATAAAAACTCAAAAAGTTTCCAAAGCGAACAACTTCTTATTTACTATTTATCCCTAATAAATTCACAAGAATGGAAGAAAAAGTTATCTAATTCTGATGTGTTTCTAAAATTTCACGTGACAAAAAAAGATAACGTTAATAAAAAATTTATAAAGATCCAGAAAGACAAAATTATTTATCGCAAATCAGGGAGAAGTGTTAAATACGTCTCCTTTGATTTTAAAGAATTCGAAGTGTGGTTAGAAAAGATTTTGAAAAGTATCAATCAATCTCAATTTACACCTATTGCTTATAAGAAAAAAGAAATTAAAAGATTTTTTAAAGAAATGCGTGAAAAATACGACTGTGCAGATTCCGAAGAAAGTGACTACAATTGTTTTATTTCTAATTCTTACTGTGAATTTGAAAGCTTATGTAGGTTATTAACCTACAAGGAAAATTTTAGAGTATAATTTAAAAAAATATTGTTTATTTAAATTTATTATGATAAAATAGCAAGGTATTAGTATCTTCATTTTATATAAAATATAAATGTAGTATTATGACAATTAAGTATAATGATTTGGGAGGATACAAAATGGAAAATGTAAAGTTAGAAAATGAATTAACTTTTGAAGATATAATAAAAATCTTCAAAAAGAGATTTTGGTGGTTCTTTCTAACAGTTATAGTGACTGTTCTGATAGCTCTAGTATATCTTTTTACTACTACTCCTATATATGAGGCAAGTACCACATTGAAAGTGGGTTCATCTCAACAAGGTTCTCTTATTGACATATTTGGCTCCCAAATTTCTTCAGGTTCTTCAAAAATATCAACCGAGATAGAACTTATAAAAAGTAGAAGGAACCTAGAAAAAGTAGTTGATAATTTAAGTTTAGTTGAGTATTTTAAAGAAAAATCAGAGAATCCAGAAAAAGTTACAGAAAATGGGGTAATTAAAAGTATAAGTGAGATGATAACTGTTTCTCCCGTAAAAGATACTAACATAGTTAAAATTTCTGTACAAAGTGAGGATCCAGAACTCGCAAGAAGAGTCGCTGACGAACTAGCTGTAGTTTACAACGACTTGTTAAAAAGTTTATCTCAAAATGAATATACTGCAAGAAGGAAATTTATAGAAGAACAAATACCAAAAGCTGAAATTGAGTTAAATGTAGCCCAAGACAATTTGAGAAAGTTTAAGGAAGAAAATAATGTTTTTTTATTAAATGAAGAAGCCAAGGCTATATTACAGTTTTTAGTCTCTTACGACCAGCAAATTAACACTTATCAAGTACAAAAAGAACAGTCAAGAGTAAGAATAGAAGCTATTAATGATTTACTAAAAAATATAGATCAAGAAATTATATCTTCTGAGACTATCTCTATAAATCCTGTTGTCAGTAATTTAAGAAATCAAATAGTTAATATACAAGTTCAATTAGCAGGCATTGAGGGAACAAAATCGGCCAATGATCCAGAAGTATTAAAGTTAAAAGAACAATTATTTCAAGCTCAAGAAATGCTAAAGAAAGAAATAAATACGATAGTAACCTCACAGTTAAAAACTATAAATCCACAATACAGTAGTCTATACTCTCAATTGATAGGAGAACAAGCAAATTTACAAGTAGTTCAAGGTACAATACAAGCGTTAACTTCAATTAGGGATACGTATCAATCAGAATTGGTGAAACTTCCTGCGCTTGAACAAAAACTTATGGATTATGAAAGGGAAGTTAAAGTGAAAGAAAATCTTTATGTGCTTCTACTTGAAAAATTGGAAGAGGCGAAGATTGCCGAAGCGGGAGTTATTGGAACTGCAGATATTATTGATTTAGCGTTTGTTTCGCCAACCCCTGTTAAACCTAACAAAACCTTAACGGTTGCAATAAGTGGAGTTTTAGGTATATTTTTAGGGATACTAGTAGTATTTTTAATAGAATATATGGATAAAAAGCTTAAGGATGATAATGAACTTAAATCAATTGTAAAGGGTGTCCCAATTTTAGGTAGAATTCCTCACTTCGAGATTGATCAAGAGTCTGGAGAACTTCCAGTTCTTAAAGATCCTGTTTCACCAATTTCTGAAGCTTACAAAATGCTTGCGACAAACATTGTCTTTTCCAGTGCGAAAGAACCGAATACCATTTGTTTTTCTAGTGCAGGTCCAAGTGAAGGAAAGACAATCACTGCCGCTAATGTATCAATTTTTTACGCACAGAACGGGAAAAAGACTTTACTCCTGGATGCAGATATGAGAAGGCCACGAGTTGATAGGATTATGAAAATAAAGGATAGAAATTTAGGATTAGTCAACTATTTAATGAAAAGAGTTCCATTAGAAAAAGTTTTATTCAAACCTGTTGAAAGCCTTCCTAACTTTGATGTATTACCTGCAGGTGTTTTACCTCCAAATCCAACGTCTCTTTTAACATCGGATGAATTTATAAAATTATTACACACCCTTAAGGAACGTTATGAAAAGATAATCATAGATTTACCCCCCATTATGGTTGCTCCTGATGCTCAAATTGTGTCAAGATATTCGGATGGGTTAATTTTAGTTACTCGTTACAATAACACTTTAAAACCAACTTTGAAAGCAGCCTATGAAAATATTGTTTCTTCGGAGGTTAAATTGTTAGGGACAGTTATTGTTGATATTGATGAAAAGGCTTCAAATTATTATTACTACTATTACTACTATTATTATTCAGATGATGGTAAGAAAGTTAAAAAGCGAAAAAGAACTGATACTATACGCAAAAATTGAATTACATCCAATTTTAAGGAAACAGTAGAAGGAAGATGAAATGAATGTTTATTGATATACATAACCATCTTCTACCAGGAGTAGATGATGGCGTTAAAAAAGTTGAAGATACAATAAAAGAGCTTAAAAGATACAAAGAGTATGGAGTATCCCATGTTATTTTTACGCCTCATATAAACAATCCTTCTGTTAGTAATAACATTAAAGAAATAAAAAATACTTATATTAAATTAAAAAAACATATAGAAAATGAAACTGGAATAGTTACTTACTTAGCTTCAGAATTATATTTAGTTCCAGAATATAAAGAATTCATTCCTTTCAATGATTCTTTTGTATTGATTGAATTTCCAACACGTGTTTTTCCTGTTTATACATTGGATGCAATATTTAATCTACAATTAGAGGGTTATGAAGTAATACTTGTTCATGTTGAACGTTATAGATGGTTATTTGAAAATAAAAAGCTCATTCAACGAATGAAGGAAATGAACGTCTATTTCCAAGTTAACTTTGAAGGGATTAATACTGAAGAAGGGAAATTTTATTTAGAAAAAAATTTAGTAGACTTTTTAGCAACTGATAATCATGGAACAGACAATAGAAAAGAAGTGGACTTAAGTTTATTTTCAAAGTACTCTAATATTACCAAAAAAGCAATTGAAATATTGGAAATTAAGTCACCTGAGAAACTTTAGGGGTGATTAGGACGAAGTTAGAATTAATGATTAAAGAAGAATTTGAAATATATAAAAATAAAATGTATGATGAATATGCCAAAGTGTTAGCTGAAAATCTGCTGTTGCCTTATCATGAAGCTCTGGCAAGGGCGGAGACACAAATAGATAATATTTGTGGAGATGATGAAAAAAATGTAGGAAAAAATCATGCCTATAATATTATAAACGACGAGAATGAACATGTTGGAAGAATGTGGGTTTTCATCAATAATGATCGAAAAAAAGCCTTTATTTATGATATTAGAATTTTTCCAAAATATTTAAGAAAAGGCTATGCAATGGGAGCTATAAAAGAATTAGAAAAAAAGTTAAAAAATGATAAGGTGAAAAATATAGGATTAAACGTTTTCGCAAGTAATAAAGCTGCTTATAATCTTTATAGAAAAGCAGGTTTTATCGAAACATACATAATTCTTGTTAAAGGATTTGATAATCAGAGAGTTGTTACTCTTCCAAAATACTTAAAAATCCTGCAAGGTTGCTTTGAGAGATTAAATTATCGAGTAGTTGCAATCGAAATGAAAAAGAAGATAAAATAAATAAAAACCTCCTTAAAAGGAGGTTTTTTATTTTAAAACTTTTTAGAATTCAACCCCTGCAAAAATTTTAAATTTGGGTTTGAATGAGTTTTTATAATCTTCTTTGTAACTATCAACTATTGTTGGTTTTGCAAACAATATATCTGCTCCTACTTTCATATCTAGATTTTGTACTTCAAAGGCAGCTCCTGCCCCGCCACCAAATGCTATTGCAGATTTAACTAATTTTTTTTCACCTAAACCAAAAGAATAATTAAATAACCCTTCAACAAATACATCGACTGGAAGTTCAGGTAAGAAAGGATTTAGACCTTGTCTGTAACCAACGTTCAATGTGATATCCATTTGAGTTAATTTGTCTTCCTCATTAGCTCCAACAGGGAAGTAATAATCAAATGCGCCACCTAATACTAAAGCTCCACCTTCAACAA
>NZ_DAOPSE010000007.1:0-65954 GCF_035349255.1 Defluviitoga sp.
TTGTTTATTTTTTATTAATCCAATCACATTAATTTTACAAATAATACGCTTCATAATATTTTACTTTAACCAATTTTAATTATTTTTTATCAAGGAAATCCTCTTTATAAATCGTTTTGGATTTCAAATGATTTTTTCAATTGATAACTCTTCTTTCCGTAAAAGATCTTTGACAATAGATTCTACCTAAATTTATTTTTTAGGTTACCACAAAAAGAATATTCTGGTTGCAAAGTCGCCTGCTAACTTTCCGAATCTATATAGGTTAACTGATTCTAATTCTTGGGTCAAGCATCGCAAGTGCAATGTCTGCAATTAAATTTCCTATTTGAGTCATAAAGGCTATGAACATTAAAAAAGTCATTACTAAATATTGATCATGATTTAGCAATGCGTTATAAAAAAAGGGACCCATTGTTGGTAAATTTAAAACAATCGATGTGATTATTGTACCGCTGAATATTTCAGGCAGTTGCATGCCTGCTATACTTACTAAGGGGTTAACAGCATTCTTTATTACATGACGTCTAACAACTTTGTCTTCTAATCCACGAGCTTTTAGAGAAGTAACAAACGGAGCATTGACAACATCAAGCATATTACCCCTCATAACTCTCATTAAACCAGCAAGACCTGAGAATCCTATCACTACAATAGGTAACCAAATATGTTTTAGCAAATCAACCAACTTAGCCCAACTCCATGGAGCTCCAATATATTGAACCGAAAATAAACCTCCTATTGAAGTTACTCCCATTTGCAGAGCTAACCACATAAAAACTAAAGCAAGAAAAAAAACTGGCACAGAAATTCCTAAAAATCCTACAAAGGTAAGAATATAATCACTAACAGAATATTGATGCATTGATGTGTAGATTCCAGCAGGAACAGCTATTATCCATTGAAATATGATAGTCAAAAGGGCAATTGAAACCGTCCAACCCATTCTTTCCCAAATTAATTCACCCACAGGTCTTTTATAGGCAAATGAATACCCGAAATCTCCTTTTGTAATAATACCTTTTATCCACAGAAAATACCTCTGTATAGGAGGCTTGTCAAGTCCTAAAGATTTTTGCAATTCAATCACCTGTTCAGGAGATACGCGGGGATTGTTAAGATATTGGGTGGCGAAATCACCAGGCTGAAGTTCTGTAATGACAAAACAAATAACAGAAATTAAAATCATCATTGGAATCATGATGAGTAATCTTCTAATAATGAATGTTGTCATCTTTCAATCCTCCAATGTCTATATATTTCTAACAACATTAAACTTGATAGTCATGAATAAAGTGAGGGAGAGAGAAAATCTCCCTCACTATTAACAATAAAGACTATTTTTTAAATATTGTTTCATTAGAATATACAATAACTCCTTCTTCATTTAAAAAATAATTTGCGATATTTGCTTGTTTAGCGGATAACTCCATACCTTTACAAACAAATATAAATGGAACATAATAAGCATAAAGTGCTTGCCAATCATCATAATAAATTTTTCTTAATATTTGGTCCATTGTGACCTGAGCTTTTTCAAAATCTTCATAAACTCTTAACTCCCAATCTAACATTTCTTCAAATATTACTTCTCCTGTTTCTTTATTCATAGTTGAAAGGTGATTGTAATACAAATGATTTCCGGGTTGCCAAATAGCCTTTCTTAATTGAGGATCGGGTTGATTTCCAAAAGCTCCCAGTGCTGCTTCAAAATCACCAGATTGTGTAGTTTGTGAAACCAAAGTTGGATCAAGTATTTGTAAATAAACTTTAACTCCTATTTTTTCCAAATCTTGAGAAAATATATAAGCAATATCTTGAAATTCTTGAGCACTCGATGCTGTTAAAACAAATTCAAATCTTTTACCGCTGGGTAATTCTCTCCAACCATCACCGTTTCGATCTTTTATACCAATTGAATCGAGCATTTGTCCCGCCTTTTGTAAATCATATTTTCTTCTAATATTTTCTATGTTTGGATTGTAAAAAGACTTATTGCTTGGAAGAACTGGAGTTCCACCATAAACTGCCAACGTATTATACACTTCCTCTATTATTCTATCTCTATTTAAAGCATATTCCATTGCAAATCTAAATCTTTCATTCCTGAATACTTCTTTAAGTTCGGGATTTTTGGCATCAAAATTAAATGTGACATGTACAGGACTGGGTGTTGGTTTTATTGGTTGACCTTTAAAAACTTGTATTTTTCCTTTTGATATTTCTTCTTGCTTTAAATAGGGATAATCTCTTGGTGATACCGTCATATAATCTATTTTACCAGCTAGAAATTGAGCATTTGCCACTTCATCATCCTGAATAATTATGTAAACTAATTCGTTGACGTATGGAAGTTTATTACCCCATTTATCAACTTTCCAATAATATGGATTTTTCTCTAAAACAACTTTTTGCTCTGTCACATATTCTTTTAAAACAAATGGACCTGTTCCTGCAAATTCAGTTGGTGGTGTATTTGTTAGCCATAGGCGGTTAACCGATCCCATATCGCTTTTGTCAATTTTTGACTCTAATTTGTGTTGAGGAAGGATGTAAGCATGGCTAAGAACATTAAAAAAAGCTCCGTAAGGTTCTGGCAGATAAGCTTTTACGGTTCTATCATCAACTTTTTCCCACCTAACAAGTTCTCCGGCGATCGTGAATCTTGCAATTTCGTTACCTTCAGCAAACCTGTTCATTATAAAATAATTCATAGTGAATATTACATCATCTGCCGTGAATGGTTGACCATCACTCCACTTAATATCCCTTAAATGAAAAATTACCTCTTTTTCATCCTCGGAAGTTTCCCATGATTCTGCCAAAGCTGGTTCAATAACATTTGTGATAGGATTGAGATCAACTAGTCCTCTTAAAAATTGACCTGCTATAGTATAAGCTACATTATCTAGTGTGCCATAATAATTAAAAGATTGAGGTGCACTGGAAAGTCTTATCGTAAGAGTACCTCCAAGCTTAGGTTTTTCGGGGGTAAACATCTCATCAACGACAAAATTTGCTGCAAATATACTTAAAGCTAAAATGCCGACTAATAACAACGTGAGAAACTTTTTCATACCTAATAACCTCCTTTTGATAATTTTAAAATACTCAACCTGTAACTCAACATAGTTAAGGTGGTAAAGTAAGAATTTGACGTGACTAATTTGTGATAAAGTAAATACATTATCTTCCACAATAAAAATTTGTAACCTGTTTTCTTAACTATCTCATAAAACATTTATTTTTGCAAATCGGTAAAAACGAGCTTTTTTTATATATTTACCAATAATTAGTAATAGATAGTCAAGAATAACTGAAATTCTAAAAAATTGATATATTGTTATTACTTATTACTTATTACTTATTAAATACTAATTATCTATTTTTATTTTAGAACTTTAATTTAGAACAAAAATTTTCAAATCTTGTTTTTTTAATCATATAAATGGCACGCCACCTTATGTTCTGCTCCCAACAACTCCGGTTGAATTTTATCGCAAGCATCAATCTTATATGTGCATCTAGGATGAAAAGGGCATCCTAATGGTGGATTTATAGGACTTGGAGGCTCTCCTGTCACTAAAACTTTGTCCAACTTTCTATTCCCTGGATCCCAACTTGGCATAGAACTCATTAATACCTTTGTATAAGGATGTAGAGGATTCTCAAATAGCTCGTCTGCAGGTGCTTCTTCTATAGCATTTCCCAAATAAATAACCACTATCTTATCACTCACATGATGGATTAAATCTAAATTGTGAGATATAAAAAGGTATGATATTTTAAACTCGTTTTGAATTTCTTTTAATAACTCGATTATTTGGTTTTGAACTGAAACATCGAGAGCAGAAGTAGGTTCATCACATATAATTAATCTTGGTTTTAAGGTTAAAGCTCTAGCAATTGCAATTCGTTGTCTTTGACCGCCACTAAATTCATGTGGATATCTTGTGGTATAAGTTGCACTCAAGCCAACTCTTTCTAATAATTCGTTTATATAATCAATTTCTTCTTTTTTATTTTTAAACACTCTATGTATTTGAAGGGGTTCTTTAATTATTTCTCCAACTGTTAACCTTGGATCCAAAGAATCATAAGGATTTTGAAAGATCATTTGAATACTTTTTCTAAAAGTACTCTTTATTGACTTATCAAGCTTATTTGTTACATCATATTCATTTCCTTTCTCATCATAAAAATAAAGTGAACCTTCCGTTGGATCATATATCTTCGTTATTATTCTACCAAGAGTCGTTTTTCCGCATCCTGATTCTCCAACAATACCTATACTCTCAAAATCGTTTATTTCAATATTTATACTTTCTAGTGCTTTGACATAACCGGTAACTTTTAAAAACACTCCCCCTCTTATTGGAAAATATTTTTTTATATTCTTAGCCTTAATTATCTTCAAGTTTATTACCTCCATTCACATACAACCAACAAGATACCAAATGATCGTTTCCTATATTGATTTCATGGGGCTCTTCTTCTTTACAAATATTTCTGACAAAACTACAACGTGGATTAAATCTACATCCATCTGGAAAATGCTGGGGGGAAGGAACTGTTCCAGGAATATACGGTAGCGTTTTTGACTTATACTCCCTTCTGATTTTTGACTCCATCAAACCTTTTGTATACGGATGTTTAGGTTCTTTAAAAATTTCCTCTGTAGTGCCCTTTTCTACAAGCTTTCCTGCATACATAACATGTACTCTATCCGCCATTTCAGAGATTACTCCCAAATCATGAGTTATGAAAATTATTGAATTTCCAAATTCTTCTTGAATTGATTTCATTAAATTGAGAACTTGAGCTTGAACTGTGACATCTAGAGCAGTTGTTGGCTCATCTGCAATTAAAATTCTGGGATTAGTTAGAAGATTTAATGCAATCATAGCTCTTTGCAACATTCCTCCACTCATTTCATGAGGATATTGCTCATATCTTTTTTCAGGTTCTGGAATACCAACTCTTCTCATCATATCAATTCCCTTATCTCTACTCTCAGTTTTTGATAATTTTAAATGGGTTTTGCAAACTTCGTACATTTGTTCTCCAATTGTGTATAGAGGATCAAATGAAGACATCGGTTCTTGAAAAATCATACCTATTTCTTTTCCTCGAACTTTCTTGAAATCTTCCTCTTCTATTTCCAAAATATTTTTATCTTGATATAATATTTCTCCCGAAAGAATGGTAGCTTTTGGATTTAGTAACTTCATTATAGCCAAATTAGTTACAGTCTTGCCACAGCCTGATTCTCCAACCAATCCTAGAGTTTCTTTCTCTTTTAGTACAAAACTTATATTGTCAACAGCCTTAGAAATTCCTTCAAAGGTCTTAAAATAAATTTTCAAATTGTTTATCTCCAGAATGTTTTTTGAATTTTTCATGCTCTTTCACCCACTTTGTAAGGATCGGCGACATCCCTTAGAGATTCACCTACGAAATTAAAAGATAGAACAGCTAGAACGATAAAAATACCTGGTATCAAAAGCCATGGATAAGAAGAAAGAGCAGATAGAGATTGAGCTTGTCCTAGTAACAGTCCCCAACTGGTCATCGGTTCTTTGATACCCAGTCCTAAAAAGCTCATGGAACTTTCTCCCAAAATCATACCCGGAATTGAAAGTGTAGATACAACTATTAAATAGGACATTGTGTTTGGAATAAGATGTTTGGTAATTATCTTAAAACCAGAAGCTCCCATTGTTTTAGCTGCAATGACAAATTCTTTTTCCCGTAAACTAAGAACCATCCCCCTTACTACTCTTGCTACACCCATCCAACCTATGAACGAAAGAACCATCACAATAGCAAAATATACCATGGTACTCGGCCACTGCGGGGGAATAATCATTGCCAAAGCCAACCAAAGTGGAATTTGTGGAAAAGAACGAAGTAACTCAGTAAGCCTTTGAATAACTACATCTACCCATCCACCAAAGTATCCTGAAATAGCACCCATAATAGCACCAATAATCACGCTTATGAAAGTACCAACAAGTCCAATGGTCATAGAAACCCTAGAACCGTAAACAACCCTTGACAACAAATCTCTACCAAATTTATCTGTGCCAAACAAGCACAACAATGCATTTGTATCTTTAGAAATCCCAAAAAGGTGTAAGTCGCTTTCAAATATTCCCCATAATTTGTAACTGTCTCCATGAACAAAAAACTTTATCGGAACTATTTCACTAGTATCTTCTACATAAGTTAGTTGAAGTGTAACCGGATGTCTTTCTCTTTTTAAAGGGTGTATATAAGGGCCGATGAATTTGCCTTCATGAATCCATCTTACCTTACTTGGGGGAGCGTAGGTATAATTCCTATTTGAAGTCATATAACTATAAGGGGCTATAAATTCTGCAAAGATTACCATTATATACAAGAAAATTAGGATTATTAAACCAACTACTCCTAATTTATTTTTAAAGAATGCATTAACCATTCTTTTAGTTTGATCTTTCACACAAAGTCGCCTCCTAACTTTCCGAATCTAAATAGGTTAACTGATTCTAATTCTTGGGTCAAGCATCGCAAGTGCAATGTCTGCAATTAAATTTCCTATTTGAGTCATAAAGGCTATGAACATTAAAAAAGTCATTACTAAATATTGATCATGATTTAGCAATGCGTTATAAAAAAAGGGACCCATTGTTGGTAAATTTAAAACAATCGATGTGATTATTGTACCGCTGAATATTTCAGGCAGTTGCATGCCTGCTATACTTACTAAGGGGTTAACAGCATTCTTTATTACATGACGTCTAACAACTTTGTCTTCTAATCCACGAGCTTTTAGAGAAGTAACAAACGGAGCATTGACAACATCAAGCATATTACCCCTCATAACTCTCATTAAACCAGCAAGACCTGAGAATCCTATCACTACAATAGGTAACCAAATATGTTTTAGCAAATCAACCAACTTAGCCCAACTCCATGGAGCTCCAATATATTGAACCGAAAATAAACCTCCTATTGAAGTTACTCCCATTTGCAGAGCTAACCACATAAAAACTAAAGCAAGAAAAAAAACTGGCACAGAAATTCCTAAAAATCCTACAAAGGTAAGAATATAATCACTAACAGAATATTGATGCATTGATGTGTAGATTCCAGCAGGAACAGCTATTATCCATTGAAATATGATAGTCAAAAGGGCAATTGAAACCGTCCAACCCATTCTTTCCCAAATTAATTCACCCACAGGTCTTTTATAGGCAAATGAATACCCAAAATCTCCTTTTGTAATAATACCTTTTATCCAGATAAAATACCTCTGAACAGGGGGTTTGTCTAAACCCAACATCTCATTAAGCCTTACTAAATGCTCAGGAGAAATATTTGGATTTTCCATAAATTGAGAAGCAAAACTTCCTGGCTGTAACTCCGTTATGATAAAGCACATTACAGATATTAGAAACATTGTTGGAATCATGATTAACAATCTTCTCACAATGAATGACCACATGTAAATTCCTCCACTTTTAAACAATTTAAAAGTTAATGCTCATTAATCGGAGTTTCATACACTGGCAGAATTGATATTAAAAAACGCTTTGTTGACTACAATAAATGTATGAAACTCCGTGCAATTTATTTTTTAAATTGGCTTAGTAAATCTGTTTAGCCGATCTTTTTTATTTAACAAAAATTGTATAATAACTGTAAACCACTGGTCCATTTCCGTTTAATTGGAAAACATTACCTATACGTTTATTCCAGCCCCAAATATCCATCGGTTTACAAACGAATATATATGGAACTTTATCTGCGTAAATCTCTTGCCAGCGATCATAATATTTTTTTCTTTCGTATGGATCCATAGTAGTTTGTCCTTTTTCAAAAAGTTCATAAACCTCCAATTCCCAATCTAACATATTTTCAAAAACTGGTTTCCCAGTTTGTGGATCCCTAGTAGATATATGATTATAATAAAGCGGTCCACTCGGCTGCCATATCTCTTTCCTTAATTGAGGATCAGGTTGATTTCCAAAAGCATACATAGACATTTCAAAATTTCCCGCTAAGAGGGTTTCCATTATTACAGAAATATCTAAAAACTGCAAATGAAGTTTTACTCCGATCTTTTTCACATCTTCTGAAAAAATATAGGCAATTTCTTGGGCTTGTTGAGCAGTAGTAGTCAAAAATACTATTTCAAGATTTTTTCCACTTGGTAAATTCCTTATGCCATCTTTATCTGTATCTTTTAATCCTAGTTTATCTAATAGTTCTGCCGATTTAGTCAGATCATAAGGTCTTCTAATCTCTTCGATTTTTGGGTTATAAAAGAAATTTGAGGGTAAAGTCGGTGTCCCACCATAAACTGCTAATGTATTATATACTTCTTCTATTATTCTATCTCTATCCAAAGCGTATTCCATCGCCCTTCTAAAATCGTCTTCCCTAAATAGTTTTCGTAACTCAGGATCTTTCGCGTCTAAATTAAAGGTAATATGAAAAGGACTTGGTGTAGGATTAACTGGTTCTGCGGCAAAAATTCTAAATGGTGCGCCTGCTAATTCTTGACTTTTCAAAGTTGGATAATCTTTTGGATCTAGTACTGCAAAATCAACTTCTCCTGTCATAAATTTGGCCATTGTAACTTCAGGGTCAGGAATAACTATAAAGTTTATCCTATCAATATATGGCAAACGATTTCCCCACTTATCAACTTTCCAATAGTTAGGATTCTTCTTAAGAACAATTTTTTGATCAGTAACATATCGTTCAATAGTAAAAGGTCCTGTCCCAACTATTTCATTTGGAGGTGTGCTAGTAGTCCATATAAAGTTTACAGAACTCAGATCATTCTTATCAATTAAAGGTTCAAGTACATGTTTAGGAAATATTTTTACATGAGAAAGTGTCATAAGAAATGGACCAAAGGGTTCGGGTAATATAGCTTTCACAGTCATATCGTCAATTTTTTCCCATTTAACCAATTCTCCGGCTATTGTCAATCTAGGTATTGCATTATTAATAGCTTTTTCATTCATTGCAAAATATTTTAATGTAAACATAACGTCATCGGCACTAAAAGGATGTCCATCTGACCATTTGACATCTCTTAAATGAAAAATTACTTCTCTTCCATCCTCTGATATCTCCCAAGATTCGGCTAAAGCTGGTTCAGGCTGCTGATAAACAGGTTGCAAATCAATCAAAGGATTCAGAACGTGTATCATCACACTGAACGCGGGTGTAAAAAATGTCGCATAAAGATTAAAAGAATCTGGAGCACCGTTTAAAGCTAAATTCACTTCACCTCCCATTTTTGGCTCCTCAGGCGTTAGCCAATCAGGGACAACAAAATCTGCCGCAAA
Organism: Defluviitoga sp.; assembly: GCF_035349255.1. Lineage (NCBI taxonomy): Bacteria > Thermotogati > Thermotogota > Thermotogae > Petrotogales > Petrotogaceae > Defluviitoga > Defluviitoga sp. The sequence goes on from NZ_DAOPSE010000007.1 coordinate 9,348, forward strand.
AACACTAAAAGCTAAAATCCCAACTAACAATAGCATAAAAAACTTTTTCATTTTCAAAAACCTCCTCTAAAAATTTTAAAAACTTTTAAAAGTAATAATGTAAATAAACTTGCTATATGAAATAAAATATGCATTATTTCCTGACTCTAACTTAATTTAATTCAAATGATTTCATCCTTTTACGGCTCCTGCTGTTAAACCACTTATAAACTGTTTTGACATTAATAAATAAAGTATTATCATTGGTATACTCGCAATCACCATCCCTGCAAACAAACTTGCCCAATCGGTCATATATTGTCCAAAGAATATAGTCATGCCAAGCTGGATGGTTTTTAAACTATCTGACCGGATAAAAAGAAGGGGAAAAAAGAAATCGTTCCACCATGGAACAAAATTAACCAAGGCAACTGTCGCTAGTGCAGGTCTAACTAAAGGCAACATTATCTTATAAAATATTTGAAATTCATTACATCCATCTACGCGTGCAGCATCAGATAATTCTGAAGGTATGGTTTTGAAAAAACCGGTAAATAGAAAAACAGACATAGGCATTCCACTAGCAGAATAAGTAAAAATTAGAGACAACCTGGTATCAAGTAAATTTAAATCTCTCATTAAAATAAACAGAGGTACTATTCCTAATCTTATAGGAATCATAATACCTGCAAGAAAAATCATAAACACTAAATTATTAAATTTAAAATTAAATTTAGCTAATGCATAAGCAGCCAAAGAAGCACAAAAAAGGAGAATGATTAATGAAGAAATAGTTATTAAAACGCTATTCAAAAAATATACTTTAAAATTTGCTTCATTCCATACCTTTATGAAATTCTGAAAGTTCCATTTCTTTGGCAAATTAAAAGGATTAAAAAATATTTCTGGAGTTGTTTTAAAGGATGATATAAACATTATAAAAATTGGATAAATAGATATAACTGCAAGAATTGTAAGGAACATATAATTTAAGACAACCAATATTTTTTTAGTCATTTTCTCACCCTTCAATATTCGATTTCGCTTTTTTGCATAATTCTTATTCCAAAATATGAAGCAAACCCAATTATGATCAACATTACTACTGCAATGGCGGATGCTACTCCTATATTTCCTCCCGCAGCCCCTGTCGTAGGATCTCCAAAAGCTGTTCTATAGAAAAACGTTGCTAACAAATCCGTCGAATAATGAGGATTACCACTTGAACCTTGCATAACAAAAACCAATTCAAAAGCATTAAAATCCCAAATGAAAGTAAGTATAGTAACCATAATTATCGTTGGTTTCAAAAGTGGAAGAGTTATGTATCTAAACAAATGCCATTTGTTTGCTCCATCGACTATTGCAGCTTCGTTCAATTCTTGAGGTATACTCTGTAGACCTGCCTTAAAAACAAGAACAGGATAGCCAAACCATCTCCAAAAATTTATCAATATAATTGTGTTTAAAGCAGTACTTTCTTGACCAAGCCATGGTGCTACCCACTTTTCCAGTCCTATAAGACTCAAAAATTGGCTAACAGCACCCCAATTTGGATTTAAAAGTAGTAACCACAAGAACCCTACAACAACCATCGATAACGTATAAGTAAGAAAATAAACAGCTTGAAAAAATTCCATCACCGGTTTTTCTTTATTTAATTGAATTGCGATATACAAACCAATAGTTGTTTGAAGAATAAAAGTCGTTAAAAAAAACTTCGCATTATGTCCGAGCGCTTTCCAAAATTTTTCTTTATATGGATATTCCCTAAGTACTTTGCGAAAATTTTCGAATCCTATAAACTCTTTTCTGATAAATCCATCCCAGGAAAAGAAACTGTATCCTAAAGCAGATACTAATGGATATATCATAAAAAGTCCGTATAGAATAACGCCTGGCAATAGAAAAAAGAGGTAAGGGTGTTTTTGAATCCATTTTTTCATGCAATTCCTTCTTTCGTTTGAAAGTTGGGTGTTACACAAAATAACCCGTGTGTAACACCCTTATTCAAATCAACTATTTTTTAAATGGTTCATACCAAGTTGCTATTCCTTGTTGTATTTTTCTCAGAGTAGTTTCTATATTTTGTGTTCCGGCCATTAATGCTTGAAGCTCATTTTGCAAAAGTGTTGAGCCACTTGGTTCTCCATATCTAAATGCAGTTAACATCATAAAAGGAGTAGGATTTGCAACATTAACGACTTCCCTTAAAGCCTTGTCTGTCGGTTCAACCCCTGGAACAGCTGAAATTTGAGCAAGCTCATCTGTAAACATTTGCCCAAATTTTTGACTAGCTGTAAATCTAATAAATTTGGTCGCTTCTTCTATATATTTGCAGTCTGCATTAATTCCATAAGAACCATCAACATAGATTGAACTATATGCTGGCGTGTCTTCCGTTTCTCCAGGAACGATAAAAGCACCTATTTCAACCGCTGGATTCATTTGTTTTATTGTACCAATTTCATAAGAACCCGCAACCCACATAACAGCCATTTCTTGTGCAAACATTATTTGCATGTCTGTATATCCTACTCCCGTATAATTGCGAGGTAAATATGGCCTCAGTTCAAGTATTTTTTCCAAAGCTCTTTTCATCTCTTCAGATTCAAAAGTTTTCTCACCTGAAACTACAGCTTCGTAAAATTCATCTCCACCATAAAAAGTTGGAGCAACTCCTCCAAATAAGGTTTCTAGGGTCCAAGCATCTTTTGTTCCATTAGCAAAAGGTATATATCCTGCATTTTTAATTTTTTCTGCAGTATTTAAAAATTCTTCCCAAGTTTTAGGTGTTTCAAGATGAAGTTCATTGAAAAGTCTCTTGTTATATAGAACAAGTACATGCTGTACAGCAAAAGGTACACCATAAATTTTTCCATCTCTTCTACTAGTTGCACCTTCTAAGACGTATTCCGGGAAATTTTCCAATTCAGGAATTTTATCATCCAAAGGCAATAAAAATCCCGCATTAGCCAAAGGTTCCATTCCTCCATATGCTCTTAGCTGGATTATATCTGGTCCCATACCTCCTTGTAAGGCAGTGGCAAGAATAGTGTTATACTCTGTATTTCGATAAGCAGTAAAGTTAATGTGAATATTTGGATATTCTTTGTTGAATTCCGAGATAAATTTTTGATAAGCTTTTATATCCTCAGTTCTCCAACTCCAAAAATCTAACTCAATTACGCCCTTTTCTCCAACCGCAGCTATTACATTTGTTACAGGAACTAGCACTAGAACCAAAAAAGTTAAAAACAATATAAACTTCTTCATTGCATAAAACCTCCTTTTGAGTATTGGTAAAACAAATCATTAAAACTTCATTAAACTATCTAATCCGATAATTTTTTATGCCTTTTCATCTGAATTAGCTCAATTCAAAAGATGTTCTAGTTGGTCAAAGTATCCTACAAAATAAGCATATGAAATATTTAAAAAATTTTATTTTGATGGCTAGATATCTAATTACAGGCTTTATGAACAATTTATAAATCTTTAAAACATTATGCTACTTCATCATTGCCAAAAACATCAAAACTTATAAGCACAATTAATATAATGACTGTAAAAAGTTTTTCATTCCTACAAACCTCTATTATGTAGTTAAAAACACTTGAAAAGTTTGAGCAAAATATTTAAAATATACTTTGTACCAGGTAAAAATACTAATATATATGTGACAAAGTAAATACATAGTTAATAAGATTATTGGTTTGTAATTTGTTTTTTTAATTATCCCATAAAATTATAAGTGTTTGCAAATTGAAAAAAACGATATTTTTTTATTTAATTGCCAATAATTAATCATAATAACTAAAAACAACATATTTTCAATAGATTTAGATTTGACATATTGTCATTACTTAATGTACAATTAAGATAAAAAGAAAGAAGGTGTATTAATTATGATATTCCAAGGAATAGACGTATTAGAAAAAAATCATTTTAAAGAACTAAACAATAAAAAAATTGCATTAATAACTAATTATTCTTTTGTAAATAAGATCATGGAAGATGGGATTGATTTAATGTTCAAAAATAATATCAATGTAGTTAAGATATTTACTCCTGAACATGGGCTTTATGGCTTACCTGATGGGCAAGAATTTAACGATCAAATTCATCCTATTTATAAGATTCCTGTAATAAGTTTATATGGTGAAAATAAAAAACCTACTTCTGAGCAACTAAAAGACGTTGATGTTCTTGTTTATGATATTCAAGATGTTGGATTAAGATTTTATACCTTTATATACACCTTAGCTTATTCTTTAATCGCTGCTAGCGAAAACGCTAAGAAATTTATAGTTTTAGATAGAATAAATCCCTTAGGAAGAATAGTTTTTGGACCTAGAATTAAAAAAGATTTTTTTACATTTGTTGGCAATTATGAACTTCCTTTAAGATACGGTCTCACCCCTGGTGAACTGGCAAGATACTACAAGAAATATCTTAAATTAGATATTGATTTAGAAGTTATTCAAATTGAAGGATGGCAAGGAGACACTTTCGATAAATTACAGTTAAAATGGAATATTCCTTCTCCTGCTTTACCCACTTTCGAAAGCACGGTAGCATATAGTGGTATGTGTTTAATTGAAGGTTCAAACATAAGTGAAGGGAGAGGAACACCTAAACCTTTTTGTTTTATTGGCGCACCATGGATAAACGAAAACGAATTATATGATTTCTTACGTAAAAAATTCCCTAATCTGATTTTAAGAAAAAGAAACTTTATACCAAATTTTTCTAAATTTCAAGGACGACTATGTAATGGTGTAGAATTTTTCCCTGAAACAAAAGATAACTTTGTAATAGTAGCAGTTGAGATGGTCAGATATTTAGCTCAAAAAGAAGATTTCGAATTTAGAAAATATATAGATAGAGAAAATCTTCATCAAAAAGATCACATTGAAAATTTACTAGGAGTTGAAAAGACAATATTTTTTGAAGACGATTTTTCATACTTAGAAGATTGGAACAAAAGTGCTCAAGAATTTATTGATTTTTGTGATGATATTTTACTATATGGAGGAATAAACCTATGGAAGATTTAGATAGAATATTGGGGAAATTATTTTTAATAGGTATACACGGGACGAGTTTAAATAAAGAAAATATGAAAGCATTGAATGCGATCAAACCTGGGGCAATAATTTTCTTTTCAAGAAACGTACAACACAAAAATCAGCTACACAAATTCATAGAAGATATTAAAAATTTTCTTGGTTATGAACCTCTGTTTAGTATTGATCAAGAAGGTGGAATGGTGACTCGTTTAGAAAAAAGTTTTTCTGTTGCTCCAAGTGCTATGGCTGTTGCTGCCACAGGCTATAGCGAAAACGCTTATATAGCAGCTAATACCCTCGCAAAAGAAATGCTAGCGGTTGGAATAGATTGGGATTATGCCCCCGTTGTTGATATAAACAATAATCCTTTAAACTCAGCAATAGGTATCAGAAGTTTTTCTGATGATAAGAATGTTGTACTCAAATTTGCATCTGAATTTGTTAAAGGATTACATGATGGTGGAGTGCTTTCATGTTTAAAGCATTTTCCTGGAATTGGAAATGTAAATATAGATCCTCACTTAGATCTTCCTCAATCAAATCTAAGTAAAGAAGAGCTTTTGCTGAATGAACTATTTCCTTTCTTAAACATAAAATCTTCATCTTGGATGCCCACCCATATTTACTTACCAAGGATACAAAACACAAGAGAGCCTGTTTCTGTTTCCAAAGAAATTCTTACTGATTTTGTTAGGAATGAATTAGATTTTAAAGGTGTGTTGGTTTCCGATGATTTACAAATGGGTGGGGTAAGCAATTTTTATTCTATAGAAGAAGCTACAATAAAAGCATTGAATGCTGGTATGGATATTGTTACTATATGTCATTCCTTTGATGAACAAGCAAAAGCTAAAGAAGCTGTTGTATTTGAATATAAAAATAATAATGACTTTAAAAAGATAGTTAAAAAGGCCTTAGAAAGAATAAACAATTTACATAATTATTCTCGCAATTTAAAAAATAAACTCTCAACTGAAGTTTCTTTAGCAGATGTTGGTTGTAAAAAACACTTAGACATTATGCAAAATATTTGTGATCAATCAATTACCTCCTTTATCGATAAAAAGTCTTCAAAGGAAGAAATTTCATCTATTGAAAAGTTAGATAATGTTTTTTACTTTTTAAAAGTTAAAAATACGATTGGAGTTGAAGACAGTGAGAATAAAAGTAAATGGTTAATTAATCAAATTTCTAAAGATTTCAAACTCAGTCCAATAGACCTAACACAATCCAAAAAAGAAGATGTCATTAATTTATCAAAAAATAAAATTAATTTGATCTTTACTGAAAACGCCTACTTGAATGAAGAGATATCAGATTTAATTTTAAAGATAGCTCACACATCTAAAGAAACATATTTAGTTGCACTAAGAAATCCTTATGATATCTTTTTACCTCAGATAAAGTATGGATTATGCTCATATGGATATCAATTAAATTCACAAATATCCTTGTATAAAACATTGAAGGGGGAAATGAAACCAATTGGAAAATTACCTATTGATCGGAGGTCTGAATATGCTAGAATTTCTAGAAACAGAAAAGAGTAATCCCAAAACCGCAAATTTAGATGAACTGAACATCTATGACATTTTAAGGGTGATTAATCAAGAAGACGCTACTGTGCCTTTAACAATTACAGAAAATTTGCAGACAATTGTTTCAATAGTAGAAATTTGTATTTCTACCATTGAAAATGGTGGAAGAATCGTGTATGTTGGAGCAGGAACTAGTGGTCGAGTCGCAGTCATAGATGCCGTTGAAACTGTTCCTACGTTTGATGTTGAACCTGGAACTTTTTTACCAATAATTGCCGGGGGAGAAAAAGCTTTTTTTACTGCGACTGAAAATGTAGAAGATTTTGAAGAAGGAGGCATAAAAGATCTAGAAAAAAACAATATAAGAGCACAAGATTTTGTAATGGGAATAACCGCTAGTGGTAGAACACCTTATGTAAAAGGAGCCTTAACAAAGGCACGTGAAATTGGTTGTAAGACAGCGTTAATTTGTAATGTTAAAGATCCAGAATTAAAAGATTTTTGTGATATTGTCTTATCTTTAAGAACAGGTCCTGAGGTAATCACAGGAAGTACTCGAATGAAAGCTGGCTCTGCTCAAAAAATGGTTTTGAATATGATAAGTACTACAACTATGATAAAATTAGGTAAAACTTACAAAAATTATATGGTTGATGTAAAAGTTATGAACAAAAAGCTTGAGGAAAGAGCAATTAGAATTATTTCTGAAATAACAGGATTAGATAGAAATACAAGTAGAGACTATTTACTAAAAGCTAACATGAAACCTAAATTAGCTATCTTAATGATATTGTCAGGTAAGGATAAAAATTCTTGTGAAAATGTTCTAAAAGAAACGAACGTTCTTAATGAAGCTTTGAAAAAATTGGGGGTGTGAGGAAATTATGGAAAAAGTACCAATACCACTTTATTATCAATTGTACCTTGAACTTAAAGAGAAACTTATAGAAGAATATAAAAAAGGTGAAAAATTTTTAACCGAAATGGAAATTTGTGAAAAATATGGTGTATCAAGACCTACGGTAAGAAAAGCACTAGATGAATTAGAAAGAGAAGGACTTATTGAAAGGAAAAGAGGCCAAGGTACCTTTTATACTGGCATTAAACAAGAAGAAGAATTAAGTAAATTAACTGGTTTTACCGAAGAAGCTCTAAAACAAGGGCATAAGACTTACTCATTAGTCTTAGAAAATAAGTTAGTAGAAATACCTACCGAATTGATAAAAGACTTTGAACTTCCTAAAAATGCTAGGGTAGTTCTCTTAAAAAGAGTGAGATATTTAGACGAAGAACCATATGCAATTGAAACAGCTTATTTAAACCCTGGGGCGGATATAAGAGTCTTGAATATAATTGAAAGAAATATGGGAAAAGAATCTTTGTATCAAATATTAAATAATGAGTACGGAATTAAATTTTCAAAAGCTATAGAAACTCTGGAAGTTACTAGACTAACAAAAGAAGAGGCAAAATATTTATCTCAAAAAGAAGGAGAACCAGCTGCACTCAGAACACGTTACACTTACACAGAAGCTAACCAATGCATTGAGTATGTAATTTCCATATACAGAGGAGATAAATATAAATTTAGAGTGGTGAGGGAAGTTTGAAGTTTCTAGGAATGGATGGTGGAGGTACCCATATTGCAGTTTCTATAGTTAATGAAAAAGGAAACAACCTGATGGAATTTGAAATAAATACCGGCGTTAATCTAACTTCTGTTGATCAAGAAAGATTAAAAAATATTTTTAAGGAAATTTATTACAAAACAGGTTTTGTTGATGGAATTGTTGTTAGTTTTTCAGGAGCAGGAACACAAAAAAGAAAAGATAATTTAAAATCTATAATTAAAGATGTCTTTAAAATCGATGAAATCATAGTATATAATGACGGAGAATCTATTCTCTACGCGTGTTATAATGGAAATAATGAGGCACTTGTAATTTCAGGAACAGGTACCGTTGTAATGGGAATGACCTCAGAAAAGCAAATAATAAGAAGTGGAGGATGGGGTCATCTTTTTAATGATGTTGGTGGAGGATTCTGGATCGCAACAAGAATTATTCAGGAGGCTTTCAGATATCGAGATGAATTAAGAGAATTCGATCCGATTTTTGAAAGACTTAAAATATATTACAGGGTAGATGCAATTGAAGAACTTACGAGTTTACAGGGAAAAGAAGATTTCAAAACGATTATTTCTTCTTTTACTAAAGATGCTTTAAAAGAACCTACTCTGTTAGTTAAAGAAATAGTTGAAGAAGGAATACAAGATCTTTCATTTAGGTGTAAAATGATATTAGACAAGCTTGCTCTTAAAGAAATTTACACACATGGAGGATTATTTGAGTCCAAATTCTACCAAAGTGTATTTAAAGAATTTATGCATCCATATTCTATATTACCTTTAAAAATAAATGTTAGCGAACAAATGGCATTACTTGCAAAAAAACATTCTACATAAAGGAGTGATTGCGTGTCTTATACATTAGAAGAAATTCTTAGAATACCGGCTTTGTTAGAAAATTTGAAAGATTTTAAGTTTGATTTTTCAAAAGATAAAAGTTATCTGTTTGTAGGGTGTGGCTCTTCTTTTAATTTGGGTTTTATCGCGAAAACATTGTTAAATATGAACGGTTATAAAGCAGATGTGATAACTAGTGGTTACGTAATGTTATTTAATAAGATTCCTAAAAGTGACGTCGCAATTCTAATCACCAGAACAGGAGAGACAACTGAAACTGTAAAAGCTGCACAAACTATTAAAAACTTCGGCATTAAAACCATTGGGATAACTTGTGCAAAAGATTCTACTATCAGTAAAATTTCTGATGAAAGTATAATATTAGATTTTGCTGAAGAAAAAAGCGTTGTTATGACGGGTTCTTTCGTCCTTATTTTGGCATTGCTTGTAAATGGTATCAATAAATATGATTTTTCTGAAGAAAGCAAAAAAGTTTTAAACTCATCAACCGAAGTTATTGACAAGCTAGATCTCAGCAAATATGAACATTTTGTTTTTTTAGGTTATGATGAAAATCTAGGTGTCTCAAAAGAAGGAGCTTTAAAATTACAAGAAATGGCTTTGCAATACGTTGAATATCATGAACCACTCGAATATAGACATGGACCAATATCAAGGCTTACTGAAAAAACTCTGGTTGTTATTAATTCAAAAGACAATCTTGAAGAAAAAAAATTAAAAAAAGACATAGAAAAATTAGGAGCCACAACATTAGAAATTTCCTTTCAAGGAGAAATAAAAGTCCCCAACTTCAATGGTTTTGAAATCCCTCTAAGACTGATACCTATACAATATTTAGGATACAAAAAAGCAATCCAAATGGGATATAACCCTGATACCCCAAGAAATTTATCAAAGTCGGTAAAGCTCGAATAGGAGGCTTAGATTATGAAGTTGGAAAAAGTCTTAATCGTTGATCCAATAAAAGGAGAATTTACAGGAGACGTTGAAATAGAAGGTAAAAAAATCACTAAAGTCTCTGTAAAAGATTACTATAGCTATGACAACATTGTTATGCCGGGTTTTGTTGACGTTCATACTCATGGTCAAAAAGGTATCAATGTTATGGATGCATCAAGTGAAGATTTCAAAAAATGGGCGGAAAACAATTTCTCATATGGAGTTACCTCTTTTATACCCTCGACAGTTTCTGCTTCTAAAGATCAAATTCTCAAAGTTTTGGAAAATTCAAAAGATGTTGGTTTATCGATAGAAGGAATTCACTTAGAAGGTCCATTTATAAGTCTAGAAAAGAAAGGAGCTCAAAATCCACAATACATTAGAAAACCCACTATTGAAGAACTCGAAGAAATCATAACTGAACAAGTCAAATTGATAACTATGGCTCCCGAAGTTGAAAACTTTTTTGATGTCATTGATTATTTAAAAGAAAAAAATGTAGTTATATCTCTAGGACATACTAACGCGGACTTTAATCTCTTTAAAAAAGCTTTTCAATCTGGAATAAATAGAATAACTCATTTTTCTAATGCATTAACTCCCTTGCATCATAGAAATATAGGTGGAACAGGGTCGGCACTATATTTGGACTTCCATCTAGAAATGATTTGTGACGGTATACACCTGAGTCGAGAATTCGTGGATCTAACTTATCAAATCAAAGGGTCAGACAAAATCATTTTGATAACCGATTCTTTTGAAGGTGCTGCACTTGAAGATGGTCATTATAAATTAGGAGGATTAGACGTAACAGTTAAAGACGCAAAAGCTTTCTTAGCAGATGGAACTATAGCTAGCAGCACTCTTGTATTTAACGAAGGAGTAAAAAACTTCAAAAAATTTACAAATTGTTCTCTCCAAGAACTAGCTAAAGTATCTTCTTATAATGCATTAAGAAACCTTAATATTTTAAATAAAGGAAGAATTGAAACTGGATACGTCGCTAATCTTGTGATTTTAGATAAAAATTTAGATTTAGTTCAGACAATATTCGAAGGAAGACGTGTATTTTAAAATCCGAGACTTCTTTAATGCTTATATTTTATGATTAAGTACAAAATTCAATAACAACTGAAAATCCTAAACAGAAGACATAATTTTTGTGGTATAATTTAATATAATGAAAAACTAGGGGGAGGCTAGATCAAAGCCTCCCATTTGCTTTATTAATTGGAGGTGAGTATTTTTGATAAAATCGGATAATGATTTCGATGTAATAGTTGTAGGAGCAGGTCACGCTGGAATTGAAGCTTCTTTAGCTTCAGCTAAAATGGGAATGAAGACATTACTTTTAAACATAAACTTGGATACTGTAGGTTGGACACCATGTAATCCAGCAATTGGTGGTCCTGCCAAAGGAGTTGTTACACGAGAAATTGATGCACTAGGAGGAGTACAAGCAAAAGTAGCCGATGACACGATGATAAATATACGTATGTTAAATACCAGTAAAGGAATAGCCGTGAGAGCTTTGAGGGCTCAAGTTGACAAATACGAGTATTCAAGAAGAATGAAAGAAATTTTAGAATCCACTAATAATTTAATTTTAAGGCAAGGCATTGTAAAAAAAATATTAGTTGATGGAAAAAGAGTAATAGGTGTAGAAACAGAATTAGGAATGAAATATTTCGCTAAAGCTGTCATTTTAACAACAGGAACATTTTTGAGAGGAAAAATATTTGTTGGAAGAGAATCTTTTGAATCAGGAAGAATCGGTGAATTACCTGCAAATTCATTAACTTTTTCGTTAATAGAAAATGGATTGAAAGTCGGTAGATTTAAAACAGATACTTCTCCTAGAATTCGTAATGATTCTGTTGATTTTACGAAGTTTGAAGTTCAAAATACTTCTGATGAACCTCTGGCTTTTTCATACTGGAATGAACCTAAATTACTATCAAAAGAATATCCCTGTTATCTTGGAAAAACCAATAATAATACCCATGAAGTTATAATGAAATATATTGATTATTCTCCCTGGTACGGAACAATAAAATTATTGTCAAGTAAAGGTCCAAGATACTGCCCTTCCATAGAAGATAAGGTTATGAAGTTTCATAAGGATTCTCACCAATTTTTTCTTGAGCCTGAATCAAAATATTCGAAAGAAATTTATTTAAACGGATTAAGCACAAGCCTACCTTATGAAGCTCAACTAGAAATGCTTAGAACAATTCCAGGCCTTGAAAATGCGATAATAGTAAGACCTGCTTACGCTATAGAATATGACTTTATTTATCCTAAACAATTGAAACACAATTTAGAAACAAAAGAGATTGAAGGATTGTTTTTAGCAGGTCAGATAAATGGAACAAGCGGATATGAAGAAGCAGCAGGGCAAGGTATTATCGCTGGAATAAATGCTGCTCTTAAAGTTAAAAATGAAGAGCCTTTTATTTTAGATCGATCTGAGGCTTATTTAGGGGTATTAATTGATGATTTAATAACAAAAGGAGTAGACGAACCATATAGACTCCTTACATCACGTGCCGAGTACCGGTTATTATTAAGGCATGACAATGCACATCTAAGATTATATAAATATGGTTACAAGTATGGTTTGCTAAACAAAGAGCAATACGAAAAAGTTCTAAATCTTGAAAAGCAGATAGAATATCATATTTCAAGACTAAATCAAATCAATATTAATCCAAGTGAAGTAAATGAGATACTACTTGAAAAAAGTTCCTCGAAAATAAAAAGTAGTGTTAAATTTGGGGAACTGTTAAGAAGAACTGAAATTTCTTATCATGATATTAAACATTTAGATCCTGAAGAGATTAAAGAAAAAGAAGTGATAGAACAAGTTGACATATTTTTTAAATATGAGGGATATTTCAAAAGAATGAACGAAGAAATTGCTAGGATGAAAGAACTAGAAAAAGTGACAATTCCAAACGATATAGACTATGATGAAATACCTAATATAGCGTTTGAAGCGAAAGAAAAGTTAAAACAAATAAAGCCAGAAACGCTTGGACAGATGTCAAGAATTCCTGGAATAAATCCAGCAGATATAATAAACCTAAATATCTATTTAAAACAGAAATATAAATCTAAATAAAAAATAACTGCCTGAGCGAGGCTTCTCAAGCAGTTATTTTTTTATCCAAGAATTTTTTTATTTTATAGTATATTTTAAAACAAACACATCTTTCATATCGTCTGCACCCAAATCAGGTGACTCAGAATAACCTCCAAGATAAAGATTTCCCTTATTATCTATGTCTATAGAGAAAGCAACATCGTCTCCGTAACCGCCGATAATTCTTTCGCTGAGTAAATTCCCGTTTACATCATATTCTAATATGACAATGTCTTTGTCTTTATAATCTTTATTTGGATTTGTAATATAACCTGTTACAAAAATATGACCATTAGGAGCTATAGCTAGCGAGTATCCATGATCACCTTCTATATCTCCATAAAATCTTTCCCATACAATTTTACCGTTATAGTCAACTTTTACAACATAAATGTCAGTCCACTTTGTTTTCCAAGAACCTTCATAACCAACAGCGACATAACCACCTGGAACTTCCTTAACGTCGAAACCTCTTGCATATTCTCTTGGAGAAAATACTTTAGTCCAAATTTCTTCTCCGTTCTTATCCACTTTAGTTAGATAAAATTTTGTTAAGTTTTCGAAAATTTGTACAATCGTTCCCGCTATAATAAAATTGCCATCAGATGTTTTTTCTATACTCAATGGTTTAGTATCAGATCCAGGAACAAAATAAGGTAGCCATTTTTGATAAACGATATTGCCAGATTTATCTAATTTTACTATAATGCCCCTCATGTTTAATGTTTCGGGATCAGAACCATAACCAATTACTATAAAACCATCATTTACTTCCACAAAATCAGTACCTTTATCCTGTCCTAATTTTGTCAAATTTTTTGTAAATTTGTTTTTACCTATCTTATTAATATATATATCAAAATCACTTCCATATGAACCCGATGTACCAACAATGACTAAATCACCATCTGATGCGACTCCACCACTACTAATCCAATCATTATAGATACCGCCTAATGTGTTCTCATAAACCAAATTACCTACTTGATCAAACTTTAAGATCAACATATCTTCGTTAAAACCCATCTCATCTGTGTAACCAAAAGCATACACTCCATCTTCCACTGCTGCTACTTTGAATATTTCTTGGGCACCTGGTAGGGTATAAACTCTTCCCCAATCCAAAGTGACTGAAGCCATGGAAAGAATGGAAACAACTAAAATCAATACTAACAAAATTTTGGTCTTCACCACAATCCCTCCTATCTTTTATAATTTTTTTAAAATTTTGATTACTTATAGATACAAATTTTACTTATGAGACAATTTAAAATCAATTAAATTTTAAATTCTACATAATTATAACATAAAAAAAGAAAAAAATACAACTTATAATTCAAAAATAACAACTCAAATAATATTTAAATCTTTACCAATCTTTTCAAATTTAGATAGAGCGAAATCTAAATCTTCTTTTGAATGAGTAGCACTAATCATGACTCTAATTCTTGCTTTTCCTCGTGGAACAGTAGGATAGACAATGGCTGATGCGAAAATTCCTTCTTCGTAAAGTTTAGCGCTAAAGTCTCGAGTCTTTTTTTCATCATAGATCATAACAGGTGTTATAGGGGTTTCAGTCTCACCAATATTGTAACCCATCTTTTTAATAACATCTTGAAAATAGTGGGCATTTTGCCATAATTTGTTTACCAATTCGTTTGATTCCGAAAGGATTTTAGTAGCTTCTAATGCTGCGGCTGTTTCAGCAGGTGACAAAGAACTTGAAAATAAAAATGGTCGAGCTTTTTGCTTTAGATAATCTATTAATATTTTTCTACCCGCAATAAAACCTCCAACCACACCAAAGGCTTTTGATAGAGTGCCTATTTCGATATCTATCTCGTTACTTAACTTAAAGTGATCAGCAACTCCTCTACCATTCTCTCCAAGCACTCCTTCTCCATGGGCATCATCAACCATAACTAATGCATCATATTTTTTGGCTAGATTAACTATACCAGGAAGGGGAGCGATATCTCCGTCCATGCTAAATACACCGTCAGTTATTATCAGTTTTCTTCTAAAATTCTCATTTGAAGCTTTTATCAATTGTTCTTCTAAAGATCTAAGATTTTTGTGTTCCCAAATATATCTCTTAACCTTTGATAATCTAATCCCATCTATAATACTAGCATGATTTAGCTCATCAGAAAAAATCGCGTCATTTTCATTAGTAATAGCAGGGATAACTGCTTGATTAGCGTTAAACCCAGATTGCACAACCAGTGTAGCTTCCACCTTTTTGAAATCTGCTAGTCTCTGTTCTAATTCTTCGTGTATCTTCATTGTGCCAGCAATTGTTCTAACTGCACCTGGTCCAACACCCCATTGTTGGATTGCTTTGACGGCTGCCTCTTTCAATCTTGGATGATTTGCTAAACCCAAATAATTATTGGAACAAAGATTTAAAACCTTTTTACCACCCACATTTATCCACGACCCTTGAGGACTTTCAAGAGTTCTTATATTAACAAGTAAAGCAGAATCTTCCAATTCTTTCATTTCTTTTTGTATTTGATCATAAAAATTCACATTAACACCTCCCTCAATATAGTGTCCATAGATGTTTTTTAGAATTCTATTTAGTTCTTTTATATAATTTATGTTTTTATTTAAGATCTTGTTCCTTTAAAACTTGATCAAAAACTTGATCAAACTTAAGTTTAGTTTTACTAAACTCAACATATTAATCAGCAGCAACATTTAAAACTATTTTACCACTTTGTCCACTGGCCATCAATTCAAATGCTTCTTCAAAATTATTGAAATCAAATTGGTGAGTAACAATTTTACTTAAATCTAATTTTTTATATTTCAACCAAGAAGCTGAAAGATACCAAGTCTCAAACATTTTCCTTCCAGTTATTGTATGAATGGTTAAATTTTTAAATACTGCAGCATTCATTTCAAAATTAATTCTATCTTCAGGATAAACACCTAAAATTGAAGCTACTCCAGTATTTTTTAGAGAAAGAATTCCATCATTTAATGCGCTTTCATTTCCTGACATCTCCAAAAACACATCGGCTCCTAATCCATCTGTAAGTTCCATAATTTTATCAACAACTGAATTATTCACTGGATTAATTACCAAATCAGCTCCAACATCCTTTGCCATTTTTGACCTATATTCAGATATTTCACTCACTACAACAAAAGATGCCCCTGATATCTTAGATACAGCTAACGCCATTAACCCTATAGGCCCAGCTCCAGTAATCAGAACCAAACTTCCCCTCAAATCTGCAACCGTAGTCGTAAATATTGCGTTACCTAACGGTTCCATAACAGATGCATATTCTAAGGGAATACTCTCATCTATTTTCAACAAAACAACATCCGGAAGAACTATATATTCAGAAAACACACCATTTGTATCTACACCCAGTATTTTAAGACTTTGGCATACATGCATATTTCCATTTCTACAATGGTAACAGTGCCCACAAGGTATATGACTATCTCCAACTACCAAATCACCGGGTTTAACATTTTTTACCTCTTCTCCAACTTCAATAACTTTTCCAACGAATTCATGACCATCTATCTGGGGTAAAGATTTTATTCGATTTTTTGCCCAATTATCCCATTTGTAAATGTGAACATCAGTTCCACAAATAGATGCCTTTAGAACTTTAATTTTAACGTCATGGGAAAAACTTATCGTAGGTTCATTAACTTCTACAAGAGAAAAACCTTTTTTTGGTTCAACCTTTACTATAGCTTTCATATTTTTCACTCTCCTAATTACTAAATTTTTATGTCTATTTAAAGTTTAACGCATTATGAAATTTTTTTCAAATATTAGGAGAGCTATTGATACCTAAAAACTAACAATGAGAAGGAAATAAAGCAAAATAAAAGGAAATAAATAAAGAAAAATGTTATACACTTCTTATTAGCGCTCGTAAACAATTTCACCATTAATTATTGTTTTAACAACATAACTCCTAAAATCAAATGGATGTCCACTCCAAATTACTAGATCAGCATCCTTACCGACATCCAGACTTCCTACTCTTTCTTCTATTTCCAAAATTTTGGCAGGATTAATAGTAAGCATCCTTATCAAATCCTCCTCTTTTGCTCCATATCTCAGAGCAGTTGCAGCCTGAATAGACGCGTGTTCTAAAGGTATAACAGAATGATCACAAGTCAATGCTGCTAATATTCCTTTTTCATTTATGATAGAAATTGAATGATAGCTCATATTTCTTGTTTCTAGCTTGGTTCTAAACCCAAGCAGTGGACCTAATATTACAGGAATATCTTTAGCTTTTATATAGTCAGGGATTTTATAGGCTTCTGTTGCATGTTCAATTACAAGATCAAATCCAAATTCCTCAGAAAGACGAATAGCAGTAAGAATGTCGTCTTTTCTATGAGCATGAATTCTTGCTGTTACTTCTTTTTTTAATACCTTTTCTCCAATTTCATATTTAATATTAAATTCTGTAAAATCCTTACCTTCTTCTTTTGATAATTCCTTTTTCTTAATATAATTTTTAACTTGAATAAAATAGTCTCTAATTATTGCTGCATTACCAAGCCTAGTTGATGGTGATTTGTTTAACGTTCCATACACTCTTTTCGGATTTTCACCAAGTGCCATTTTTAATCCAGCTGGTTCCCTTATAATTGAATCGTCTGTTATTTGAGAATTCAACTTAATAATCGCGCTTTGACCACCTATCGGATTAGCACTACCTGGAACAATCATTACTGTAGTCACACCACCTGCCAATGCCCTTGTAATTGCAATATCGTCTGGATAATAAGCGTCTATCGCTCTGACATGTGGAGTTACTGGATCTGTAGCTTCGTTCCCATCTTGATAATAATTTCCCACACCTTCTTCAAACAATCCGATGTGTGAATGTGGATCTATAAAACCAGGAAATACAAATTTGCCAGTTATATCTATTGTATCAACGGATTTTTTTTCGATTTGTTCACTTATTTCTGCTATTTTTCCATCTTCAATTAGAATATCCCCAATAAAAGGTTTTGTTGAAACAGGATATATTATCCCTTTTTTTAAGAGTAGCTTTTTCATCCTATCACCTCCAAAAATTAAAATTTATTTTTTGCAATACTATTATTAAAGTATAACAAAATTTAAATATACTACCGAAACTGCAATATTAAGAATCATTATCAAGAATCCATATTTGAAAAATTCTCCAAAAGATATTTTTTCTCCTGTTGATTTAAATAAAATAGTCAAAGCTATTATATTTGGAAGAGATGCCACGGGCGTTGCAATCCCTCCTAAACATGTACCAAGCGATAAAGCATACCAAACAGGGTTTAAATTTGAAAAAACTAAAGGATTTAATGTTGGCAAATATCCTACTAAAGGAATGAACGCAGCAGTAATTGCTATATTATTCATAAATGCAGATGCAAATGCTGAAATTAACATTATAATAATACTAATCGATTTTAGAGACGTTCCAGCAAAGTCAACCAATAACTCAGTTATATAACTTATTGCTCCTGTTTCAACTAAAGCACCAACTACAACAAAAAGTGCGAAAATAAACAAAATAATATCCCATTCTATTTTAGCAAGCATTTCTTCTACTTCTTTTGGACCAATTAAAAGCAAAGAAACAAACCCTGCAGCTAAAGCAACGGTTGAACTTTCAATGTTAAGTTCATGGTGAAAAATAAAAGCCAAAACCACTACGATGAATAAAATTACTGCAATTGAAAACTTTTTTTTATCCTTGGAAAAACCTTTATTAAAGTTTTTCAATCGGTCCCTATCTATTTTAACTGAAAAATCTTTTTTAAAAAAAAGCACAATCAAGAGATTTGATATAACTAAATTGATAATTGCAATTGGATACATTACTGCAGAAAATTCTGAAAACGTAAACATAGAGGCTGAAGATATCATTATATTGGGGGGTTGACCCATCATCGTTGCCATACCACCTATTTGAGACGCAAAAATAATCCCGAGCGTAAAAGGCAAATGATTAACCTCTAAGAAATCTGCTATCGAAAGTGCAATCGGAACAAAAATTAAGATAGTTGCAATAACTTCGATATATCCAGCTATTATAGCAACAAAAATAGTTAATCCCCAGAATAAAGAATAAATATTGCCACCAAAAATTTTTAAAATCAATGAAGCAAACGATTCGAACAAACCCGTCTTTTTTAAAACATCTACAAATAACATAATCCCAACTAGAAAAAGAAGCGTGTTGAAATCAACATAATTTCTAATAGCTACCATTGGTTGAGAAAAAATGCCTATTACTAAAAGAAAAACTGCGCCCAACATTGAAATTAACGTCTTATCAACCTTTTGAGATAAGATACCGATTACCACAACAACAAATACTATCAGAGAAACTACGGCACTTATGCCCACTTATATCACCTCTTGTTTAGATTTTGATTTATAATGTATTGTGCTTAGATATATTACAATATTTATTGTATCATTTATAAAACAAAAGTAGATAAATTTATTATTTATCTACTTTTAATAAATTAAACTTAAAAAAGAGGTGTGACTATGTCTTATCTAAAGCTGATTTTGTTCATAGCATTGTATTATATTTCCATATTCTTTATTGGTAAGTTTTTATTAGAAAAAACAAAATATGACGTCTATAAAGCAAATTGCTTAATTGGGATATTCAGTATCTTAATTTCAATTGTTTTGATTTTTTTCTCAGATATCAACTTCAAACAAGCGGGCTTCAAAATTGGAAACATAAAAAATGGTCTAGTAATGGTAGCAATCTCTTTTTTAATAATTCTTATCTCTATCTATAGCATGAAAAAGATGACTTACTCAGACCTTCTCAAAATTCCTTACATCAATTTTGGAAAAAACAAATTACTTTTATTATACATGTGGGCCCTTGTCGGACCTGTAGAAGAGATTTTTTATAGAGGTTTTATTCAAGGAAGTTTAGAACAACTAATAACTGGTTCTTTTTTAACAATAAGATATTCTACCTTAATTTCTATGTTGATTTTTATATTAGCTCATTTAAGTAATGTTTTCTTCGGAAAAGAGAATTTAAAGCAATTTCTGAATCTTTTGCCGGGTAGGATAATCATGTCTTTTATTCTTTGTTATACCTTTCAAATAAGTCAAAGTCTATTGTATCCTATAATAATACATAACTTTACCGATGGGATTACCATTAGCTATTTGTTACGTTTAAGAAAGAAACATATAAATGAATATCAGTCTTAATTTTCAATTGCTAAAATTTTTAATTACATTTATATTTAGTTATCATTTCTTATTTATAAATAGTAGATTATATTTACTTATCCTTATTATATTTTTCTCTTGATTTTTTCTATTTTATATAGTATAATATGGATGATAGAAAAAAATCATAGGGGGTGGTTGTCAATGCTACCAAGAAGAAGAGATGAAAGAGACGAAAGAGATGATTGGTTAATTCCAAGGGATTTCTTTGAAAGAGAGTTAGAAGAATTCTTTAGACCATTTTTTCAAAGTTATGACATCATTTCAAGAGGGGTAATGGATGTTTACGAAACAGACGAAGATTTCATCATTGAATGTGATCTACCAGGTCTAGATAAGAAGGACATAAGAATAGATTTAAAAGATGATTTACTAAGAATATCTGCAGAAAAGAAAGCATCAGAAGAAACTAAAAAAGGACGATTCTACAGACAAGAAAGATATTACGGAAGAATTGAAAGAGCTGTTAGATTGCCGGATTATGTAAATAAAGACAAGATACAAGCTAAATACGAAGATGGCGTTCTGAAAATCTCGATACCCAAGAAAGAAAGTGCAAAAGCAGAAGTTAAAAAGATCCCAATTGAATAAATTTAGCATTTTATTGCAAGAGCAGGTTATAAACCTGCTCTTTTATTTTTCTAATAATAAACATTAATAAATAAAATTATTTTGAATTAAATACACCTATTTTTTGAAATTATCCTTTTTTATAAATTAAATTTATGCTATAATGTAGTTAAGTAAAGGTCTTGTTTCCCGTTTTCTAACAATAAAATTTAATTAAGTCTATCATTTTACCTAAAGGGAGGAGATTGTTATGCAGCACATAGTAAAAATCGCCTTTGAAGGAAAAACTTATGATATTACAGATTTAACCCCTTTTCCTTTTTTGCTTTGTGAATTTCTATATGAAGGCGATTTTGAGCTAATGAAAGAAGATTTAAAAAATAACCAAAAATTTATTCAAGAAGCTAATAAAATTGAGGAACTCTTAGAATACCTACCTGGTTTAACTTCAAATTTTGTTGTTTCACCATTCATTCTTAGTGAATTTCTATCCTATCTTGATGAATTTCAAATCAGTATTGGGGATTTGTCCCATGTATCTTTGAACGGGTTATTTGACTCAGTTTTATTGGAATGTGAAAATCGAAATTACAAAATTGTTGAAGACTTGATTGATTTTATACTAAAGATTGAACCAAGCTTTGCGCCTGCATATGAATTGATGGGATCTATATATATAGAAGAAGGAAATTTAGAAAAAGGGCAAGAATATTTAGAAAAAGCTTTACAAATCGATCCTTGGAATGTTGCCGCATTGTCTGAACTAGGTCAAGTGTATTTTAATCTAGGAGACTTCAGAAAAGCGGCTGAAATGTGGAAAAAAGAACTTGATCTTTCTCCTAATAATTTTGTTACATATTTTATGTTAACAAATGCTTATATTCAAAGCCAAGAATACGCTAAAGCGGCGAAAATTTTGGAAAAACTTTTAAATAGATTCCCTAAAAGCATACTTGGAAAGTATCAATTATCTCTAATTTACGAAAATTTGGGTAGATTTATAGAAGCTAAGGGATTACAAGACGAGATTTTGAGTACAACTCCTGAATATTCGAGTGATGTAGAAATTTGGGTTAAAATAATGTACGAAAATGGTAAATACCAGGAAGCCCAAACATTTTTAGAAAAGTTTTTATCAGAAAATCCACAAAATGAGCATTTCAAGCTATTATTAATTGTACCATGTCTAAAATCTGGAGATTTCCATAAAGCAAAAGAAATATATGAAGAAATAAGAGATAAATATAAATGGTACATTTATGGCCTAAAAGACATGCTAAAAATGAATTTTTCACCAGATGAAATCAAAACGATAGAAAAGGTGCTTCTATAATTAACAAATATTTTAAAATTGTTTTTATTACTATATTATTTTGCCTTTTAAACTTAATTTGTTTTTTATGTGGCATGACTCTTTATACAAAAGTTTTTTTAAATACTATATTTTATATAGGAATCTTTGATTTCCTGACTTTTATCATTCCTGACTCTGGTTTGCTAGTTTTAATTGGACTTATCGTTTTTAATTTTAATATTTACAACCTTTTTTACTCAATTTTCTTATTTATTCTCACTTTAATTTATTGGAAAAAAGGGAAAATGGGTTTTGGGGATGTAAAATTATTGACTGTTCTTACTCTTCTTTTAGGTAAAAGAATATTTGTAATAATTATCAGTTCGCTAGTTATTGCAATGATTGCTAATTTGATAAAGAAATGTGAAAAAATACCGTTGGGATTCTATCTTTCTGTTAGTGTTATAATATTCTCGTTTTTGGGGGGCCAAAACTTTGCTTTATGACATCTTTACATCTTTCATTGAAATACCTGGAATATTTATTTCAATCCTTCTTTTTTTGATAATAATCAAATTATTTCATTCTAAAAAATTTTCTTTCTCACTATTTTTAGTTACAATACTTATATATATTTTCTCGTGTGGTTGGTACGCAAGAATTTTTGTTTTTCCTCTGGAAAATAATTATCAGCCTTTATCCTACGAAATTACAAACTTTCAAAATGACGACAATGCTGCGATAGTAATCTTAGGAGGCGGTATAATATCAAATACACCCAAAAGCAAAATAGGAGAATTATCCGATAGCGCTTTGAAAAGGGTTTTCGAAGGATTTTTGATATATAAAAGAACTGAAATTCCTATTATTGTTACAGGCGGTAAACTCAAAGGAATAGAAATACCTGAAGCAGAAGTAATGAAAGAAGAATTGCTAAAATTAGGCGTCTCTAGCGAAGATATTTATGTAGAATCAAACGCAAAGAACACTAAACAAAATGCACAGTTTGTAGTTGAAATTCTTGAAAATGAAGATTTTGATACTATTTTGTTAGTTACTAGCGCGGTACATATGACAAGAGCTATGAACTATTTCAACAAATACGCTAAGTCAAAGAAAGTTATTCCTATTCCAACTGGTTACTTAATTTCTCAAGATAGGCCAAATTGGTATGATTTTTTACCACAAATAGAATTTTTGAAGGCAAACGCTTCAGCATTGCACGAATATTTAGGCTTAATAAAAATGAAAGTTTTTGAAAACTAAACCTAAACACAAAACAATCAGGAGGATTAATTAATATGTCAAATAAAAAAAACCCTACAGAAATCATCAATATTATCGTGAGTTACAATTTATCTCCACTGGATAGTGCAATTATCTGTATAGACTGCCAAAACGGCTTCACAGAACGATGTCCTAATGAACTTCCCGTAGAAGGAACAAGCGAGATATGGATAAACGAAATAAACGAATTTTTAAAAATTGCAAAAAGTACAGGTTTTAAAATATTTGCTAGCATCGATGATCATCCAGAAAATCATATCTCTTTTAAAATTTGGCCACCTCATTGCATCCAAGGAAGCTATGGAAATGAATTGTTCATTTCTACTTATGATACAATTATTAGAAAAGGTTTTAATCCTGATGCTGACAGTTATTCAGCTTTTTATTCTGATGTTGACAAAAACATTGAATCTGAATTAAATTTATTATTGAAAAAAGAAAATATTGAAAACTTGATAATTTTAGGCCTGGCTGGAGATGTATGTGTTATTTCAACTATTCAAGATGCTTTAAAACGAGAATATAAAGTGTATCCTATTGAAAGATATATTAAATCAGTGAATAAAAAAAGTATGAGAGAAATCATAGCAGAAAAATTTGGAAAAATAATTTGATAATCTTATCAAAAAAAGAAAAAAGGGACAAATTAAGTGTCCCCTTTTTTACTTTTTGTTGGTCGGAGCGACTGGACTTGAACCAGCGACCTTCAACACCCCATGCTGACGCGCTACCAACTGCGCTACGCTCCGTTCATCAATGAAAATTATACCACATATTTATATTTACGTCAAATTTTTATAGTAAACTTGATTCTTGAGGTGAGAAACTTGAATTGCAAATTGATTCTAGCGCCTATGGCTGATTATACAGATTATCCCTTTAGAGAAATATGTAGAAAATTTGGTGCTCAATATACTTTCACAGAAATGATTTCAGTTGATTCTATAATTATGAATAATCCCAAAATTCAT
Source organism: Defluviitoga sp. (assembly GCF_035349255.1). Classification (NCBI taxonomy): domain Bacteria; kingdom Thermotogati; phylum Thermotogota; class Thermotogae; order Petrotogales; family Petrotogaceae; genus Defluviitoga; species Defluviitoga sp. The sequence goes on from NZ_DAOPSE010000007.1 coordinate 33,877, forward strand.
AAAATGCTTCCTCAGAAAAATGAAAAAAACATTGGGATTCAACTTTTTGGCAACGACCCAATAAAATTTGTAAAAGCCGCAAAAGAACTTGAAAAATTAGCAAGTTGGATTGATATAAATGCTGCTTGTCCAGTTAACAAAGTCGTCAAAAAAGGTGCGGGAGCAGCTTTGCTTGATACACCAGAACTTTTAGCTAATATAATATATACATTGAAGAGTTCTGTGAAAATACCAGTTGGAGTTAAAATAAGATTAGGATTTAATAAAACAAACATAGAAGAAATTATTCAATTGATTGAAGCTGCAGGTGCTAATTATATCATAATTCATGGACGAACAAGAAATCAATTCTATTCTGGTAAAGCCGATAAAACCATCATCAAAAAAATAAAAGAAATGGTGAGTATACCTGTTGGAGCTAGTGGCGATGTATTCTCACAAGGAGATGTTGAAGAATACCTAACAACCTATAATGCCGACTTCGTTTTAGTTGCAAGAGGAGCTATTGGTAATCCTTGGATCTTTTTAAACTCTGAGTATGAACCTTCTGTTGAAGAAAGAAAAAAAGTATGCTTAGAACATTTAAAGCTATCAATTGATTTTTATGAAAATGAAACTTACGCTGTAAAAAAATTTAGAAAAATTTTGATTAAATATTTTACGGGAGTTGAAGGAGTGACTGAAATAAAAAGAAGAACTTCTTCCTTGCACTCATATGAAGAAGTAAATAACCTTTTAAACGAAATTTTTTCAAAAAATAAAGTTTAGGCTTTCTCATCAAATAGAATCCCTTCTAGTTCATTTAAAGCTCTTGCAAGTTTGAGAGAAACTTCTGGTGGAATTTGTCTTATAACTTTTTCTGTTCCTTTTTCTATTATTTTTATAATTAAAATATCTAAATCTCTATCAATTTCAAAGTGAGCTTCACCTTTAAAAATTTGAGAGAGTTTTTCTAATCGTTGCTCTATTATTTTTGAAATTTGGTCTAACTCTTCGGTAGAAAAAATTGTTTCCTGATTTTTATCTCTATCTGTCAGAGGAGGTACATTTTTTAAATTACTTTGCAGTTGTTCACTGTTTTTATTAACCATGTAATCCAAGTTGTCTACTTTTAGGTTGTGTTTTCCCCCTACATTTGGTATTTCCATAATATCACCCCTAATGATAAAAGTTATTTCAATATTTATATCGACTAAATATAAATTAACTTTAATTGCGACTTGGGACTCAGATAATAAACATTGCATCTCCAAAAGAGAAAAAACGATACCTTTTTTCAATAGCCTCCCTATAGGCTTGCATTATAAAATCATAGCCTGCAAACGCTGATACTAAGAATAACAAAGAGGATTTAGGTAAATGAAAATTTGTTATCAAAGCATCAATTATTTTAAATTCAAAGGGGGGATAAATATAAAGTTTTGTCTTGCCTATTAATTTATCTGGTTCTTGTGCAATAGACTCCAAAGTTCTTACGACCGTAGTACCAACAGCAATCACCTTTCTTCCTTTAGCTTTGGTTCTAGCAATTTTTTCAAGTATTTCTCGTGATACGCTGAAATATTCTTCATGTATATCATATTCTCTAATATCAAGTTCTTTAACCGGTCGAAAAGTTCCTAATCCAACATGTAAGGTGATTTCTGCTATTTCCGCTCCAACTTTTTCTTGTAATTCATTTAACAATTCTTTAGTAAAATGCAAACCTGCCGTAGGTGCAGCTACTGCTCCTTCGTATTTTGCATATTCTGTTTGGTATAGTTCAGGGTCATCTAATTGTTTTTTTATGTATGGTGGCAAAGGAATCTGGCCAACTTTAAATATTTTCGAATAAAAATCTGGATCTTTAAATTCCAAAATCCTTGTTCCATCATCCAAATGATCTAAAACTTCGCATACTATATTTTCAGGAAATAGAAGTTTATTTCCTTTTTTGATTTTAGAACCAGGTCTTACTAGTGCTTTCCAGACGTTTTGGTTCCCGTTTTTTTCTAATAATAATACCTCAACTTTTGCTCCGGTTTCTTTTTGACCGTATAATCTTGCTGGTATTACTTTAGTGTTATTTATTACTAATAGATCTCCGGGTTGTATATATTTTTTTATATCTCTAAATATTTTATGCTCTATGCTTCTTTTACTTCGATCTAGAATCATTAATCTACATAGATCTCTAGGTTCTACTGGTTCTTGGGCAATTAATTCGTCAGGTAACTGGTAATCATATTTCTCTAAATTAAATGTTTCTTCACTCATCTATAAACCTCCGTAAATCTAAAAGTTTGTTTTCTTCAAATTCATACTGTTCAAATTTATCATCACTAATCATATAATAACCCATATGATTACTCAAATAAATAATTAATTCATCAGCTGGTGATTCAAAATAGATGCGTTTTTTCTGTGATAATTTATTCAAAACATCCCTGTCTTCTTGGTCTTTTAAGATGAATTCTACATTTTTATCGAATACAATAAAACAAGGAAAGAATGCAATATCAACAGTATACAGATTGTCTAACAAATTTAACAAAATATCTATTTTGTTTATATTTTCATGTCTAACGACGTTGCTACCGTCTACAACAACACCTTTTATATTTTTTGATGTCAGAAGTTTGTAATGATAAAATGAAATATTTTTTAGTTGTAGTTCAATTAACTGTTTCTCATAGGGGCTTAACATCTGAAAAATATCTTTTATCTTTTTATAAAAAGAAACAGAAGTTTCTAAAGGATCGATACTTAAAATCTCATCTAAAAGATTTTGAACAAAAGGTGTTTTTATATCTAAAGGTACATACGTAATCAATGAATATAAATCTATATAATCTGAGAAGTTCAGCCTTTTTAAAATAACTTCAGGATTATAAAATTCTACTCCGTATTTCTTTAACTTTTCGTTGTAACCTCCTGGCGGATATTTCTTCGGAAACATTATAAATTTTAAATTATCAATCGTTTCCTTTTTTAACTTATAATATTTTCTTAAATCTTCAAATCTGTTTTCTTTTGGTTTATCTAAAATATGCATAACCAAAAACTGAAAATCGTTTATATGTTTTTTAGATATTTTTATCTCAGCTTCTTTACCCAATACCCTATATATCCAAAACATTTTTCTCTCATTTAATTCACGAGGTGCCAAAATTATTTGATTTGTCTTTTCAACTAATTTTCTAGTTTTTTTGTTATGCTGTTTATAGTCATTTTCTGAAATTACATTGATTATCCTCTGTAGTGACACTTTTAAACCACCTTAATTTTTTTACTTAATTCTTCTTCAATTAATTTATATTTTTCCCCTTTCCCCTCAATAGTAATATCTCTATATCTAATATCTATATTATAAAACAAATAAATATTCAAACTCTCATCGGGCGTTAAATAGCTTAACATATCTGCCCATTCTATTATATAAATAGCAGTTGGATCAGAAAAAATATCTAAATATTCTATCTCGCTCACATCGCTAAGTCTATAAAGGTCTATATGATAAACCGTAGGATTAGTAGCATACACTTTTATTAAAGAAAATGTTGGACTAGTGACAATTATTTCTTCATTCGATAACCCATTAATTATAGCAGATGCCAACGTAGTTTTTCCTGTACCTAACTCTCCAAATAAAAGAATTTTGGCTCCAGGAAATAAGCATTTTGATATATAAAACCCAATTTTCTCTAAATGTTCTATATCTACTTTTTCATTGTGAATTATCTTCGATTCTCCTCTCATTCATGAGTTAAAAAATATATTCTTACTTTGAAACACATATGTTGTCAGACTTTTCAAACATTGTGTTATTTATATGAACAAAAAGATTAACTTTGTATCAAACTCAAATTCAAGAGTTATTTATACAAAAATCCTTTCTTCAAAAAGCATACTAGAAATGATAGTATATAGATTTTCCTATCCTTCTTGAATTTCTCCTGCTTTTGCTAATGCAAACTTAGCTATCGGAGGGCCAATGAGTTCATAAATAATGACTGCAGCTAAAATAATTGTTCTAACTTCTTCCCCAAATGGAGGTGGCAATATTTTCTGAGCAACCATCGATAATCCAATTGCTACACCTGCTTGAGGTAAAAGTGCAAGACCTAGATAATTTCTTACAGTTTCTGGACTTTTGGCGGCGACGGCTCCCAAGTACCCACCTAACATTTTACCTACCGCTCTTAATATTACATAGGCAATCCCAACCAATCCTACAGATTTCAAAATTGAGAGATTTAATTCAACGCCTGATATGGTAAAAAACAAAACTAGTAAAGGAGGCGTAAAATTTTCAATTACAGTAAATACTTTTTTATTATGAGGCAAAATATTGGTTAAAGTTGTTCCTAACATCATACAAGATAAAAGGGACGAAAAATTAAATTGTATAGACAATCCTGCAGTTAAAAATATAAAGGCAATAACAACTCCTAATAATTCATCTTCCCCTTTCACTTTTTTGGATATCCAGGCTAGTATAAAACCCATAAAAAAACCTAAAGCTAAAGCACCTATAATTTCGAATATTGGTGAAAGAATTAAAGAAGCAAGTGAAACTGATTCAACGCCTTCTATCAATATTTTTGCAATAGCCGACGCTATACCAAAAATCATAATACATACTGCATCATCCATTGCAACAACTGGTAACAACGTATCAACTAAGGGACCTTTTGCATTATATTGTTTAACCACCATTAAAGTAGCAGCCGGCGCAGTTGCAGCAGCTATTGCACCTAAGACAACACTTAAGTGTAGAGGTTGTTTAAAAATAAAAATCATTCCTAAAGTTACACATAGCGTAGCACATAAAGCCTCTAAAACAGTTATTAAAACTACGCCCTTGCCTAGTTTTTTCAAATGTTCAATGTTTAGCTCGCTTCCTATACTGTAGGCTATGAAAGCTAAAGCAGCCTCAGATATAATTGAAAAACTTCCTACTACCTCACGTGGAATAATTCCCAAAACAGAAGGACCTATCAATAATCCACCAATAAGATAACCGGTTACGTTTGGTAATTTTAATAACCTAATTATTTTGGCCATTATTAGACCGGTTAGTAAAATAACTGAAATATAAAATAGCATGTGCATAATTATTTGATCAACTCCCCTGTTTATTTAAACTTTCAAAATAATTCACAGGCATCGTAAACATGACCCCAACATTTTCTCCTTTGATTTCACCTGCTACCTTTCTTACACATTCCATCGCGATTGGAACCTTTTCATCTGGTAACACCATGAAAATGGTTTTATTAAAAGGCCTGTTTTCACCCAAGATAGTTCTTAAAGATCCAAACAATAATGAATTAGGATAAGATTCAACCAAAGTTTTTGCCATCCCAGAACTATCAATAATTGTGCCTGTTACTATTTTTTTATCACTTAATTCAAGTAACAGGTCATTTAATTTTTCTATCCTATTTAAAACTACCACGAGCATCTGCATAAATTTACCTCCTAAACTCTTTTTTATAAAAATTACATTCTGACTGTAAAAAACAATCGAAACAATTAGGCTTTTTTTTACAGAATTCTTTTGAATGTTTAACTATAAGAGCATGATACTCATTGTAAAGTTTTTCGTTCTTACCCAAGGAAGCTTCAAAAAATTCCTGAATTTCATCGTAATCTTCAGGCAATCCCAATCCTAATCTATCAAATAACCTTTTTGTGTAAGAATCGACAACAAAAACAGGAAAATTAAAAGCATATAATAAAATAGAATCTGCAGTTTCTTTGCCTATTCCTTTTATTTTCAAAAGTTCTCGACGAAGCTCTATGTAACTTTTATTTTTAATCTTCAATTCGTCAAAATCATATTTTTTCAACCATTCTAAAAAATTTTTTATTCTTTCACTTTTTAAGTTATAAAAACCACAGGGTTTGATCATTTGGGCCAGTTCAGTTTTTTCTATCGTATATAACTTTCTTGGATTTATTAAATTGTTTGATTTCAAATTATTTATGGCCTTTTCCACATTTTTCCACGATGTGTTTTGAGTCAATATTGCACCTATTGTTACTTCAAACCAATTATTTGCTGGCCACCAATATTGGGGTCCATAAAAATCATATAATTTTTCATAAATTAACAAAAGTTTTTCTCTTTTCGTCAATTTTTCTTCCACACCAGATTGTCTGGTTCTTCTCCACTTAACACTTTAATAACATCGTTTGCTACCATTACTGACATTTTACTGCGTGTCTCATAAGTAGCGCTTCCAATATGCGGAGTCAACACAACATTATCGAGTTTGAGTAGATCCGGAAATATCTTTGGTTCATTTTCATAGACATCCAAAGCCGCCCCAGCTATTTCTCCATTCTTAAGTTTTTGACATAAAGCTTTTTCATCGATAACTGGACCTCTTGCAGTATTGATCAAATAGGAGGTTTTCTTCATTAGTGACAATTTATTTTCGTTCAATAAATGATAAGTTTCTTTAGTCAACGGAACATGCAAACTTACGAAATCAGATTCCTTAAGCAATTCATCTAAAGTCATATAAGCAGCATTCAAGCTTTTTTCAACTTCAGAAGGCACTCGATGCCTTTGATAATAATACACCTTCATATTAAAACCTATAGCCCTTCTTGCAACTGCTTGCCCAATATTTCCAAAACCTATAATTCCCAATGTTTTGCCGTAAACATCGCTTCCTAAAAAAAGTTCTGGCTTCCAACCATCAAATTTACCCGATCTGGTGAAAGCATCTGATTCCACAATTCTCCTAGACACAGCCAACATTAAAGCCCAAGTTAAATCTGCAGTAGTCTCAGTTAATACGCCAGGTGTATTAGTAACATAGATGCCTAATTTCCTTGCTTTTTCAATATCTATATTATTATATCCTACAGCATAATTAGCAACGATTTTTAAACTACCTTTACCGCTTTCCAAAACTTCTTCGTCAATATTATCTGCTAACATTGTGATTAAAGCATCTGAGTTAGAAGCGGCTCTTATCAATTCATTTTTGTTTAATAATCTATCGTATGGATTAATAAAAACATCAAATTTTTCTCTCAATAAATTCAAACCCTGATCTGGAATTTTAAATGTAACAAAAACAACAGACATAAATTTACCTCCTATAAAATTAACTTATAATGAATTTAGAAATTTTAAAACATAAATTTTATAAAGATTTTAAATTTAGATCTCTGAAAAAGCCCTTTGGTAAAATACTCTCATGTAGACTGTTTCTGCAATTTTTTTGTACTGGTTTTGAGAAGAAAAAGGGCTGTTGTGCTCGAACCCATTTAAATTCACAGCATTACTATTTGCAAACTTTTTTCTAAAGTATTTAAATGAAAAATTAAACATGTGGTCGACATAATTTATTATAACAAATAATTTTTATGTAAATATTCTATATATTACATTTCAATTTCTAACTATTATTATTTTTCTATCGAGACATGATTTTAGTCATGTTTCAATTACGAATTTTTTAACATCTGTGATATAATTTTATATGATTAAAATGCTTTTAACAACGTGTTTTGCTTTGATAAATAATTGGAGGTGTAGTTTTGTACGATCCGAATTTTATTAGAAATGTAGCTATAATTGCTCATATTGACCATGGGAAAACAACTCTCATGGATAGAATTCTGGAGTTAACTCACACCATAGACGAAAGAAATATGAGAGAACAGTTCTTGGATTCTATGGACTTAGAAAGAGAGAAAGGAATTACAATAAAATCACATCCAGTAAAAGTGTTTTACAAATCAAAAAATGGACAAGATTATGAATTAAATATTCTAGATACTCCTGGGCATATTGACTTTACTTACGAAGTCTCCAGAAGTTTAGCTGCTTGTGAAGGAGCAATATTGCTAGTGGATGCCACGCAAGGTGTGCAAGCTCAAACAGTTACTAATGCATACTTGGCACTAGAAAACGATTTAGAAATTATTGGAGCAATAAATAAAATTGATCTTCCAAGTGCAAATATTGAAGAAACCTTGTTAGAAATAAATGATTTGGTGGGTATAGATCCTGATTCAATTGTAAAAATTAGTGCTAAAACTGGTGAAGGAGTTACGGATCTTCTTGAATTAATTATAGATAAAGTTCCTCCACCTACATTAAAAGGTTCTCCAAACGATAAATTAAAAGCTCTTGTGTTTGATGCGAAGTATGATAAATATAGGGGTGTCATAGTATATTCAAGAATATTTGGAGGTACAGTAAAGAAAAATGATAAAATCTTGTTTATGGCTAGCGGAAAATCATATGAAGTATCAGAGGTTGGCGTTTTTCATCCTGATATGATTGAAATAGACAGTTTGTCTGCTGGAGAAATAGGATACCTAATAGCGGGTATTAAAGAAATTCAAGAAGCAAAAGTGGGGGACACTATTACTAATGCACAAAATCCAGCAGATAAACCCTTGCCGGGTTATAAAGAGGTTAAACCTATGGTATACGCTGGGTTATACCCTGGTTTGCCAGAATACTATGAGGATTTAAGAAAGGCTCTTGAAAAATTAAAATTAAATGATGCTTCTCTTGTTTTTATGCCTGAAAATTCTCCAGCTCTAGGTTATGGATTTAGAGTCGGATTTCTTGGTCTGTTACACATGGAAATAATAAAAGAAAGAATTCAACGTGAATTTGGTTTAGCTGTAATCCTTACAGTCCCAAGTGTAATATACAAAGCTAAGCTCAAAAATGGAGAGGAAGTTGAAATTACAAATCCTTCTCAATTTCCAGACCAAGAATACATTGAGGCTGTATACGAACCTTATTGTAAGCTTGACATAATTACTCCCCCAGAATATATGGGAGATTTAATAAACTTAGCTCAAATTGAAAAAAGAGGAGAGTTTTTATATGTTTCAAATGCAGGAAAGAATAGAGTCGTCCTTCATTTTGAAATTCCTTTAGCAGAAATAATCTTTGATTTTTTTGATAAAATGAAAGCTTTAAGTAAAGGGTATGCCTCTATGGATTATGAATTGATTGGTTATAGAGAATCAAAATTAGTCAAAATAGAAATTTACATAAATAAAGAAAAAGTTGATGCCTTATCCTATATTGTGCACGAATCGAAAGCTTACGATGTCGCTAGAAAATTAGTCGATAAACTCAAAGATTTGATTCCTAGACATCAATTTGAAATACCTATTCAAGCATATTGTAAAGGTAAAATTATTGCTAGATCGACAATAAAAGCATTAAGAAAAGACGTCCTTCAAAAATGTTATGGGGGAGATGTAACGAGAAAAATGAAACTTTTAGAGAAACAAAAAGAAGGTAAAAAGCGAATGCGAGAAATTGGAGAAGTTAGTATTCCACAAGAAGCATTCTTAGCGCTGCTAAAAATAGATGAAGATGAAAAGTAAAAAGGTGCAAATGAATTTGCACCTTTTAATTTTGCTTAATATTATACTTTCTTGTTATTCTTTTTATCTCGTCTCTATATCGTGCTGCATCTTCATATCTTAACTCGGATGCTGCTTCATACATTTTCTCTTCTAGAAGAGCTAGATAGTCTTCAGGCGAAATGCTTTCTTCTACAGCAAATATTAGATCATTTTCTTTAATTTCCGATTCTTTAAATGGGGCAAATATATCGTCGGGCAACTTTTTTATTATACTTTTTGGTGTAATGTTATTTTCTTCGTTATATTTCATCTGAATTTTTCTTCTTCTGTTTGTTTCATATATAGCTGTTTTCATTGCTTCTGTTACTCTATCAGCATATAATAATACCTTTCCGTTTATATTACGTGCGGCTCTTCCTATTGTCTGGATAAGTGTAGTTTCAGATCTTAAAAAACCTTCTCTATCGGCATCCATGACAGCGACCAAGGATACTTCCGGTAAATCTAATCCTTCTCTCAATAAATTAACTCCTACAACTACATCAACTTCACCATTTCTCAATTTTTTAACTACGTCGGCTCTCTCTATAGTGTCTAACTCTGAATGAAGATACAGCGATTTTACTCCCAACAAATTAAGATGATCGGATAAAATTTCGGCATCTTTTTTAGTTAAAACGACGGCGAGAGCTCTTTCTCCTTTTTCAACCACATTTTTAACCTCAGAAATAAAATCATCCACTTGTCCTTCGGTAGGTTTTACAACAACTTCAGGATCTATTAAACCAGTTGGTCTAATAATTTGCTCAACAACTTGTTCAGATATTTCCATTTCAAATGGTCCTGGGGTTGCAGATACAAAAATAATTTGATTAGTTCTATCCAAAAATTCGTCGAATCGTAATGGACGATTATCCAAAGCCGCAGGCAATCTAAATCCGTAATCTACCAAATTCTTTTTTCTAGCGTAATCTCCTCTAAACATTGCTCTTAATTGGGGAACCGCTATATGAGATTCGTCTATAAAGGTTACAAAATCATCATCAAAATAATCTAAAAGAGTCCAAGGTGAATCTCCGGGATTTCTTCCATCAAAATACCTTGAATAGTTTTCTATACCCTTACAATATCCCAAAGTTTGGAGAAATTCTATATCCTGTCTTGTTCTTTGTTCTATTCTTTGAGCTTCTAAAAGTTTTCCTTCCTTTTTAAAATGATCTATCTGTTTTATTAGATCTTTTTCTATTTCACTTATTGCTGATAATATCTTTTCATCACTAGTTACAAACTCTTTAGCGGGATATATAATGATCTTGTCATATTCTTCTATAATAGTACGATTAAAAACATCAAAAGCCTCAATACGCTCAACTTCATCATCAAAAAAGGTTATCCTTATTCCAAAATCTTCATACGGAGGAAATATTTCTAATATTTCTCCCTTCCAACGAAAAATTCCTCCAAGATAATCTTTTTCCTGACGTGTATATTGCATTCTACCTAATTTTAACAAGATATTTCTCCGTGGATAACTTTCTCCTACTCTCAAATATAGATTAATATTAGAGAAATCATCCGGGTTTCCAGAAGCATATATAGCAGACACACTTGAAACAACAATTACATCTCTTCGAGTTAGTACAGACTTTAAAGTTGAAAGCCTCATTTTAACCAAGATATCGTTTATATCCGCGTTCTTTTCTATGTATATATCTCTTGAAGGTATATATGCTTCGGGTTGATAATAATCGTAGTAACTGACAAAAAATTCGACTTTATTTTCTGGGAAAAACTCTTTAAATTCATTGTATAATTGGACAGCCAATATTTTATTCGGTGATAAAACTAAAGTAGGTCTATTGATTTTAGCAATCACATTTGCCATCGTAAATGTTTTTCCTGAACCTGTTACTCCAAGAAGAGTTTGAAACCTATAATTCTTTTCTATTCCTTTAACTAAATCATCAATTGCCTTGGGTTGATCTCCTTGTGGTTCATACTCAGAAACTAGTTTAAACATATCGATCGTCGCCTCCTAGAAACTAAAAACTAAAATCTTATGGAAATCCCCAAATTTATAGTTAAATTGTTTCCTAAATCTAATTCGCTTTTTTGTGGTAGCAATATATTATAACCAAGCCCACAATTTAAACCAATTTTTTTATTTAAATAATAAGAAAATTCGGTCTTAGGAGTCAACTTAAAATATACATAAGAATTTCCTTCTTTTGTGCTTACATTTTTTAATCCAATAGACGTACCCAGAAACAAAATTGAATCTCTTTGTGTAAAATAGTTCAAATAACCTAATTTCAAATCTATATCAAAAGAGAGAAGATTTTTTTCAAACAGAAATTGAAAATCAGTACCCATGTAAAAATGTTTGTAATTATCAATACCTATCTCAAAACCAAATCCATTCCTTTGAAAACTTTCGTTTAAATAATAAACATCAACCACATTCCTAAAAGGAGATAAATAGGGATTTTCTATAACACAAACATTTTCATTTTTGTAATCAAAACTCCTCGGTGCTTCTAATATTTTTAATTTACTTTCAAAATCCCAAACCTCTTCTGCTATCAGTACTCCTTCATATTTATCAAGAGATTGTCCTTGATACTCGATTGTATTGACAAATTCAAACATCATCCCTTTGTGTACACCAATGTTTTCTCCGGCATCGATATATACATAACTATCTTCAATTCTTAAAATATTAGCTTTTATCTTAAAAAGATTATTCAAACTCATTACAATATAAGTAGTAAGATTGTTAACTGCGTTCCTTCTAGCACTAAAATATGCTTCCAGATCACTTTGATATCTTCCTACGGTATAAGTTCCTTGAGAAGAAAAAATTTGAGAGTAAAAACTTTCTCCAGTGGATACTTTTATAACTTCACATTTTGCAATAATATTATACTCCCACCACACCAAATCAGGCGTTATTTCCTTATTTGGAAAGCTTTCTAGTATCTTAATATACACCAAAAAATCTACATCCAGATCAATTTTATCGCTTTTACCCAAGATATCACTTATATTTTTCAAAAAAATATCATCGCGAGTCACTACTTTATATTTACCTTGTTGCTGCATTATTGTTTTTAAATTGTAATCTAACAATGAAGATATTTCTGAATCTCCTTCTGTATAAATCAAAAAGGTCCTTCTTAAATCAAAATCCGTGCTTGAACGTGAATATCCCAATGATAACATTAGAATTAAAAACAAAATTACTAAAGATATTTTTTTCAATCTCAATCCACCTTCTTTATAAGGCAGAAATTTTCTCTGCCAAATCTTTTTGGCCCCTTTTGACAGCACATTTATAAAGTTGAAGTTTCTCATCAAGAATTATCCCTGCATCAAACAACAATTTTTCATCTAAAAGTATAAAATCATTAAATTCTCCCTTAAACAATTCTCTACCCTCTTTTAATAAGAATACTTTAGGTTTAAAATTAGCAAATTCATTTATCCAATGCGTAGAAACTATTATTGTTTTACCCAAATCATGTAAATCTTTTATTAATGAAAATATTGATTGCTTCGTACAATAGTCAAGACCAACAGTGGGTTCGTCAAATATTATGTATTCTGGATTATACGATAGAATAGATATAATCGCAACCTTTCTCATCTCTCCACCTGACAATTCGAAAGGATTTTTGTCAAGATAATCAAGAGGAAGGTTGACTAAGTCTAAGTAATATTTAATTTGTTCTTCTGTCAATTCTATCCCAAAATTGTTGGGTCCAAATAAAATTTCTTCTTTCACCGTGGGCAAAAAGAATTGAGATTCTGCATATTGAAAAACTATTCCTATTTTTTTTCTGATATCTTTAATGTTTATTCTCTTATCTTTTGTGGACATCCCTTCTACTTTTACATCTCCTGATTGAGGGAGAAGTAAGCCGTTCATTAAACTAATAAGAGTGGTTTTTCCAGATCCTGTATGACCAACTATTAACCACATTTCACCTTTGTTTATTTCCAAATTTATGTCAAATAATGCTTCTTTTTCAAATGGAGTCCTTAAACCATATGTATAAGATGCATTTTCTACTCTTATCGACATAATTCATCAACCAACTTTTCAAATCCTAAATTTAACTCTTTTTTAATTTTAGTTCTAAAAGGTAATTCAACTTCTATTATATTTTTAGAATAAAATTCCTCTTTTGGTCCATCAAAAATTATATCACCTTTATCTAAAGCTATTATTCTTGTAACATCTTCCAAATCAGAAGGTTGATGCGAAGCAATAACTATAGTTTCTCCCATCTCTATAAGCTTTTTGATAACATTATAAATTTCATTTCTGCCTTTAGGGTCAAGCATCGAAGTAGGTTCATCCATCAAAATTACTTCTGGTTCCATAACAAGAATAGAAGCAATAGCCAACCTTTGTTTTTGTCCTCCAGAGAGCGTATTAGGATCAGCATGTTCCAGCCCTTTTAAATTAACCGTTGATAAAGCCCATTCTATTTTTTCTATCATTTTTTCTCTAGGTACGCCTATGTTTTCTAAACCAAACGCTACATCCTCTTCAACAGTTACGCCGATAATCTGATTTTCTGGGTTTTGAAAAATATACCCTATCTTTCTTCTGTTTTTTTCATCTAAAGCATGATTCTTAAAATAAACTTCACCTGAATAAGGCTGAAGTATACCCGACATAACTTTTAGCAAAGTTGACTTTCCGCTTCCGTTATAACCAACCAAGCCTATAAATTCACCTTTTTCTATATTAATATTAATATTTTTTAAAACTTCATTTTCTCCATACTTGAAAGATAAATTTTTACACCCAAAAAACATGTTACTAATCCCTCTTCATTGAAAGATAAACTCTAAAGCCACCCGATTTTTCGACTTCACTTACATTTCCAAAAATTTTTTTCATGTACAGCGACAAACTACTACCACCTTTATTGTGGTAAGCAACTAAAAAAAGTTTTCCATTTGACACCAAAAACACCTTGGCTTGCTCAACTAACTTATGTAAAACAGTTTTACCTGCAACAATTGGGGGATTACAAACAATCACATCAAAAAGTTCGTTCCCCCAAGGTTCAAACAAATTACCTTGCTTTATAATTGCTTGCGCATTGTTATCTTTAGCATTAATTTTTGAAAAATCAACTGCTCTTGAATTAATATCACTCATGTAAAGAGTAATATCTGGGTATTCTTTCTTCAAGGTAATTCCTATAACTCCATATCCACAACCCATATCCAAAACTTTTTCATTAGTCAGTTTGACACTTTCTATTAATAATATAGAAGCTTTGTCAATTCTTTTTTTGCCATAGACACCTGATGGAGCCTTAAACTTATATTGATGGCCGTTCTTTAGTGTCAAAATATGCTCTTTTACCCTTAACTCCGAAGTAGGGTTTTCAGTATAATAATGTTCAAACCGATCTACAGGAGTTTTAGCAGTCACTTTTTCTTCTAGCAAATCAGACATTAAATCACTGTTTACCTTAGCTATTACTTCTTCAACGCTAAGAAAAGCTAAATCTTCGGGACCATATATCTGAACATCCTCATAAACTTCTTTGCCTTTCTTTCGAGTCATACCAACTTGTACCTCCTCAATCACTAAAGATGGCTGGGTTGTACTGCCGCACCTGAGAATCACCGCTTATGGCTGCTCCCTTCCGGGCCTGACCAGGTTCACGGGTTCCCATTGCGCAGGACCCAGCCACATGTATATTTCCACCAACATTATAACATTTTTTTTATTAAAATTCAACTTATTAGTATTAACTCATACATAAATATTATTTATTATTAGTCTATAAAAATGGTAAAATTGGATCGGTACGACTTTGTTTTTTAAAAGTATTGAGAATACTAAGGAGGAATCTAGAATGGAAATTTTAAAAGAGATTTTAAATCGTAGGAGCATTAGAAAATATAAAGACAAGGAAATTCCAGATGAAGTAGTAGCAAAGCTTTTACATGCAGCCATGCAAGCTCCTTCTGCTAACAACCAGCAACCATGGGAATTCATTGTTGTCAAGAACAAAGAAACACTAAAAAAGATCTCAGAAGTTCAACCTTATGCAAAAATGGTTAAAGATGCAGCAGTTGCAATAATAGTTTGTGGAGATCTAGAAAAAGAAGTCTCAAAAGGCAGATGGGTTCAGGACTGTAGTGCAGCTACAGAAAACCTTTTACTTGAGGTTGTACATCAAGGATTAGGTGCTGTCTGGGTTGGCGTACATCCTAACAAAGAAAGAGAAGAAGCTCTTAGAAAATTGTTTAATTTGCCTGAAAACATTGTACCTTTATGCATAGTTCCAGTAGGATATCCCGCTGAGGAAAAAGGATATGAAAATAGATTCAAAGAGGAAAGAATACATTATGAGAGGTGGTAAGAAGCCATATTGGCTTTTTACCACTCTCATTTTTTGTTTTATAATATTTAATTTAAAAATCGTTAGGATCTGCTCCATATCTTTTGTTTTGATCTAAACTGTCTATTATTTTCATATCTGACACACTTAACTCAAAATCAAAGATATCTGAATTTTCTTTGATTCTTTCTTTGCGAACAGATTTTGGTATAGTTATAACTTCATGCTGTAAATCCCATCGTAACACTATCTGAGCAGGAGTTTTATTATATTTTTTTGCAATATTTACAATTTCTGGAATTTCGTTAACTTTTCCTCTCATCAAAGGGCTCCATGCTTCAACCTGAATTTTATTACTTTTACAAAAATTTAAAAGATCCCATTGTATCAAATGGGGATGAAATTCAATTTGATTGACCATTGGCACTATTTCGCATTTATCCATCACATCTTTTAAGTGATTTATTAAGAAGTTACTTACACCTATTGCCCTAACCTTCCCATCTTTATACAATTTTTCCAATGCTTTCCATGTCTCAATATATTTTCCGCTTACTGGCCAATGAATCAAATATAAATCTAAATATTCTATATCCAATCTTTTTAAAGATTTTTGAAAACTTTTCAAAGTGCTTTCATAACCTTGGTTTGTGTTCCACACTTTAGACGTTATAAAAATTTGCTCTCTAGGAACTCCACTATCTTTTATGGCTCGACCTATTTCTCTTTCGTTCTCATACATTTCTGCTGTATCTATCAATCTATAACCTATACTTAAAGCATATTTTACTCCTTCTTTTAATTCATTTCCATGTGCTTTATAGGTACCATAACCTAGCCAAGGCATTTTTACTTTGTTCGCTAATTCAGTTGTATCATAAATACTTGAAATTTCCACTTAAGACAACCTCCTCACTAACCCTTGTTTGAACATTTTAAAAATTCTTTTGAACCATCTTAAATCTAAACTCTTTTTTCTAAAGGTCTATTTAATCTTGAAATCTCTGTCTCTTCTTTTTTCTTTTTTAGTTTTATATAACAGTCCCTACACACAGCAATGTATTTATCAAACCCTCCTATGTCTATTATCTCATCTCCATTTCCAACAATCTTATATGTCAATGTTCCATTGTACTCTCCACATTCATGACATACTGCTTTCTTTTTTATTATATTATCTGCATGAGCCATAAGAAGTGCGGTGACAATAAACGGCTCAGCCTTAAAGCTCAAATCTAAACCAGCACAGTAAACATCTATTCCAGAATCAACCATTTCTAGTACGACTTCTCTTAATGTTTCATCTAAAAATTGTATTTCGTCAATAAAAACAGCCTTTTCATTACCTTCCAAATACGTTAAAATTTCTCTTGGTTGAACTATTGCGATAGCATCAACTGCAGATTTTGAATGAGAAGTTATTTGGGTATTATTATATCGAAAATCTATCTTCGGCTTGAAAGCTTTTATTTTTTTCTTTCCTAAAGAATAAATTTCAATAAAGGATATTAACTCAGAAGTTTTTCCGGAATACATTGGACCAACAATAACTACTAAACTGCCTGAACTCATATATTTCATTCACTTCCTTATGAATGTGTTATGTCATTTAATTAATGAATCTGGATAAAAAAACTAAAAATGTTCCTTAACTAAAGGTCCTACTTCGTTAAAAGCTTCTTTCCACAAAACGTCTATTCCATAATCTTTCAAAATATTTATTGATGGAGTTTTAAATATGTAATAATCTTTGTAATTGATTCTTCCAAATGTTATAAAATATAATACGTACGCTAAAATAGCTTTTACATAGTAAAAATCATATAAGAGAGAAAAATTTTTTAAAAATGTACCGTATACTTCTTTAATACGGGCATCTTCAATCCCATAATTATTATATAATTCCTCCTCAAAAATTCTAACAAATCTTGCTGGCAATCTTTGAGGAAAAAAATTCTTATCTAATCTAGCAACTGTTGTATGCCATTCTCTTTTTAATAAGGCAGCATCAATTAATGTTTCTAATTTTGTATGAGATTTGCCAGTAATTCTTTCCAAAATTGTTATTTGAGGATGAATTTTTTTGTCTAAGTAATTATGCAAATAATATCCTAGTGCATACTCTCGACTTTCTATTTCGAGTTTCTTAATTAAATTTGTTGTGTCAACTTCATGCAATGTATCCGCAATTATTTTATATTTAGGATCAGATTTATCGTAATAAAAAATATCTGGACCCATTAGACCTATATTAAACATCTTGACATTTTTCATGTTTCCAGGGAAAATCTTATGTCCAAAAATAATGTGTGTTAGATAACCCGGCATTTCATTCTCCTACCCCATTTTATTTTTCAACAATATATCTTTACATTAATTTTATCACATTTTAACCTCATTCGAAATTAAAGAAATGAATCATTTTTTAAAACTTGCTTGTACACTCGTAAAAAGTTTTCTCCTAAAATTTTCTTTATATCTTTATCACTATACCCTTTTTCTAAAAGTGCTTCTACTAGAACAGGTATATTTGAATGATTTTCTAAAATCTCAAATGAACGTGATACCTTATTTTGAGTTACTATGAGAGGTTCGAACTTTCTCAAATGCCCACAAAAATCGAATCCCAAACCTACAAAATCGATTCCAACTAAATTAACTATATGATCAATATTGTTCACTAAATCATAAACATCTGCATTTTCTGGCATTCTGGAAGCAAATTTATTTAACGCGTTTATACCAATTACTCCTCCTGTAGAGGCAAGAGCTTTGATCTGTTCATCTGTCAAATTTCTTTCTATATTTACAATACTTCTGCAATCTGAATGAGAGGCTATAATAGGCTGAGTAGTAATTTTCATTACATCCCAAAAACCTTTATCATTGAGATGACTTACATCAATTATCATACCCATTTTTTGAGCTTTTTTTACTAATTCAAACCCAAAGTCTGAAAGACCATTTGAATTTTTTTCGGGATCTGGCTCAGAGAATCTACTACCATCAGCGGCATAATTTCTTCTACTCCAAGTAATCCCCACAAACCTTACTCCCAATTCATAAAAAATTTCGAGTAAATTCAAATCATTATATAATGGTTCTACGCCTTCAAAAGATAAAAATATGCCAATTTTATTTTCTTCTTTTGCTTTTTGTACATCTTCAAAAGTTTTACACATCATGAAATAACTTGGTGATTCTCTAATCTCTTGGTATAGAGCACTTATTTGATTTAAAGACTCCCTTAAAGATAATTCTGGAATCATGTAGTTTTCAATAAATATTGAAGAAACAACACAATTTAATTTTCCTTTTTTAAAATTCTCAAGATGATCCTTTTCCATAACTTTACAAAACCCTAATTTTCTTTGAGCGGATAAATCCATCAACAAATCAAAATGAGCATCAATTACAATGTTCTCATCAAGAATTTCTTCAGCTTTTTTATCTAGACTATTCACAAAATATTCTCCTTTCACTGGCCGTTTTTAGTTAATTGTTTTAGATATAAAATTATACCTTATTTTTAATATTATATTATTTAAAGTCTATTATATTTCAATGAAAATAGTTTTGTAATAATAATATATAAAAAAACATTCGCCTTCTTTTGACGAATGTTTCAGAAATTTCTGAATTCTTAACGAGTAATATTTTTAATATTTGATATCAAATTTTGGATCTAAGGAGCCAGCGTTAATTTGCCTTGAAGTTTCAATATCTTTTTTCACAACCTGTCTCCAAGTTTCATAAAGATCTTGAATTAACGACTTTACTTCTGATAAAATACTTATATCTTTTTTCAAATTTGCTTGAATCAATTGCTGATAAATGTAATTATATAGCGACCTAAGATTTTTAGCAACATCTCCACCTTTTTCGATATTTAACGAAATATTTAATTCTAAAATAATATCTTCAACTCTTATAATCTCTTTGTTAGCTTCAACTAGATTATTTTGTTCTATCGCCTTTATTGCCCTTTCAAGTCTTTCAATTGAATTTTTATATAATAATTCGACGAGTTTGGTAGGACTTGCAGTTTTTACACTGTTCTCAAAATAAATATTAGAATTTTGAAAATTGGTCATAAGACAGCCTCCTTAGATACTACTGTAAAATATTATGTGCCTTATCCAGCAAATGTTCGAATATATCCAAAATCTTTTCAAACTCAGAGCCGACAATGTCTGATAGTTCCAAAAAATCGTTGTTGTTTTGAGCATCGATCAATTTTGAAAGAATGTTTTGAATCTCTTCAAGTTCTGAATATTCGTAAAAATTTATTCCTGTATAAATTCGTGTTTGTTCTATTATGTCTAACAAAGCTTGCATACCTTCAGCTACACTATTCAATAAATTATGACCTTCCGGTGTATTCAACAAAATTTCCTGCGAAACTTTTTCTAAGCTTTCACGAACTTTGTTAATGTATTCATAAGACTGCGAAATAAGAAGTAAAAGGACCGAATCTCTAGAACTGAACTCTAGTTCAACCTCTTCTCCACCTTCAAAAAAAGCGTCTTTTATTTCATCATAATAAGTCAAAGGAATTTCTTTTTCGTTTATCTTTATTTTTGTTAAAACTCCTTGAGTAATGTCTATATAATTTTTCACCATTTCTTCAAAATTACTGTATTTATCAGAATCAACTATTGATTCTTCGTTTTTGATTCCTGTTATTTTTATACGAACTTTATCCTCGTCAAACATTTCCTCACATCCTTTTCAATCTGATATTGATTATATAAATATCACTTTATAACTAATTACTTATCGGATGAAAAAATACTTTCTTTAGAAAAATTCCTAAAATTAAAAAGTGCTATTCATTAAATGATATAATAAAATTACAGGAAGAAAATTAAAACTAAATTAAAAAATATTACTTTTGATTAGAAATTAAGATTTTTCAAAAAGAACTTACAAATTAAAATATTTAAAGAGTAAAAAAGTGTTGTTCTTTCTTCCGTTAAGATGTATAATGTGAGATGAATTCCTGCTTTTAATATTTCAATCTAAAATATTTTAAAATGAATACTTTAGACAATTTAAACTTCTATAAGCAACAAACAAAAATCACTCAGGAGGCCACAAAATGTCTATTGTTAAATTAAGAAGAGAAAAACTTCTGAATTCTTTAGATGACAACTCTTTGGTAATATTTTATTCATCCAAGAGTCCTATTAAAAGTGGAGATGAACGTTACTTATTTTCTCCAAATAGAAATTTTTTTTATTTCACTAACCTAGCTATAGAAAATTCATTTTTCGTAATATATAAAACTGAAGGCGAGATTTACGAAAAATTATTTATTGAAAGAAATGATCCTATTTTAGCAAGATGGATAGGAGAAAAACCTAGTAAAGAAGAATGTTCTGAAAAGTCTGAAGTAAAAATAAATAACATATATTACATTGACGAATTTTTTAGTTTCCTAGGTAATACTCTTTGGACATACCATATAGAAGATGTTTATTTTTATTTAAAAAATGTAGATTGGGAAAATAATACTACTGAAAAAAAACTAGCAAAAGAAATAACTTATAATTTTCCTTATGTAAAAATCAAGGACGTTTCAAAAATAGTCAATAGATTAAGAGTGAAAAAAGATGAAACTGAAATTGAAAATATCAAAAAGGCTATTTCAATAACTCAAGAAGCCATAATTTATTTGATGCAAAATGCGAAACCAGGAATGTATGAATACGAATTAGAGGCTTATTTTGATTTTATTTTAAGAAAAAATGGGGTAACAGATTTTGCTTTCAAGCCAATAGTAGCATCTGGAATAAATTCAACAATTTTACATTATTCCTCTAATAACTGTAAAACTAATGAAGGAGACTTAGTCTTACTAGATCTAGGAGCTCAATACCAATACTACAGCGCCGACATTTCAAGAACCTTTCCCATTTCCAGAAAATTTACAGATAGACAAAAAGAAATATATCAAGTGGTCTTAAATACAATGAAAGAAGTCCAAAACGAAACAAAACCTGGTATAACCCTT
This sequence comes from Defluviitoga sp., assembly GCF_035349255.1. NCBI lineage: Bacteria > Thermotogati > Thermotogota > Thermotogae > Petrotogales > Petrotogaceae > Defluviitoga > Defluviitoga sp. Next base: position 55,612 of record NZ_DAOPSE010000007.1, read on the forward strand.
TTTGAATTAAACGAAATCGCAAAGAAAAGTCTGGCCAAAGGATGTAAAGAAATTAATTTAATTAATTCAGATGAAGAACTTTCTAAATATTATTTTCACTCCATTTCACACTTTTTAGGATTGGATACCCACGATGTAGGAGGGAAAAAAATAAAGCTTGAACCCGGCATGGTTATTACAAACGAACCAGGTCTTTATATACCAGAAGAAAAGATTGGTATAAGAATTGAAGATGATTTATTAATAACAGAAAATGGATGTGAAAACTTGTCTAAAGACATACCAAAAGAAATATATGAAATTGAAAATATTTGGGGAACATAAAATGGTAATATTAGGTATAGATCCGGGATATGGTAAGATAGGATACGGTGTACTTGAAAAAAACAGAAACAATTATAACACTTTAGATTATGGAGTTATTTATACTGATAAAGACTTAAATTTATCAAAGAGACTTTTAAAAATAAAGAAAGATTTAAAAAATTTGATTAATTTCTATAAGCCAGACGAAGCAGCTGTTGAAGAACTATTCTTTTTTAAAAATGTTGCTACAGCAATTCAAGTTGGAGAAGCAAGGGGAGTCATACTACTAACACTTGAAGAAGAAGGAATTCCCATATATGAATATACACCTTACCAAATTAAGCAAGCTGTTACAGGTTATGGTCATGCTGAGAAGGGGCAGATTCAAAGAGCTTTAAAATTGATTTTAAAATTAGAAAAAACCCCCACTCCTGATGATGCAGCTGATGCTTTAGCAGCTGCTTTTTGTCATGCAAATTTTAGGAGGAATTTATTAAAATGAAAGATTTAAACGAATTTTTTTTAGAATATTTAGGCTTTATTCCTTTCAAAATTAAAGGAAACATTAGTTTTCAAGAAAATCAAGTTGAAGTAAATTTACACAATTCTGATACCAATATTTCAATTGACAAACTAAAAATGTTTTTCGAAAGACTATTAAAGAAAGATGTTACAATTAACTCTTCAAGTTACAAAAATCCGGAGTTCATTGTAAACAATTGGGAAAAAATTATACATTCTCATCCACTTAAAGATTATCTACGATTCTTGTCCCCCAATGTAACTGAAGGTGATAAGTTAATTTTCAAAACTCCTTATCCAATCGTAAAAACAAGATTGATGAATTCAATTAATGAGTTCGAAGAACTATTGTTCAAACTACTAGGTGAAAAAATATTTTATGAGATTGTTGTAGAAGAAACCTTTAAACAAAATACAACAAAATCTTCAATTACTTATGATCCAGCAATAGCTTCGCAGCCTGATGTAATAAATGCAGAAGGTTTAGAAATTATCTTGGGGAAAGAATTCAAAAAAATTCCAATGCCTTTAAACATACTTCCAATGAATGAGGGAGTTTCTGTTGTAGTTAGTGGAAAAATATTTTATATTGAACATAATGAAAGAGGTCCAATAACTTCAATTTATATAACAGATAAAAAAAGCTCAGCCGTTATAAAAGCTTTTTCAGAAACTGCGATTACACTATATAAAAATCTCGCTGTAAACGATATTTTACTTGTTGAAGGAACGACATTTTACGATAATTTTATAAAGGAATTTGCTATTAGACCTATAAATCTGATTAAATTATGCTTGGATCCTTTTGAAAGAAAGGATACCTACCCTCAAAAAAGGATTGAACTTCATTCACATTCAAAACTAAGTTCAATGGAAGGTTTACTTGATATAGAAGAAATCGTAAATACTGCTAAAAGATGGGGGCATGAGGCTATTGCGATTACAGATATTGGGGTTGTCCAAAGTATTCCCGAATTCTATGACATAGCAGTTGCAAAAGGTATTAAATCAATTTTTGGTATGGAAGCCTATGTAGTAGATGAATTTATAAACATTATTTCATTTTTAAAAGAAGATAAAATAATAGAAGAAGCTGAATATGTTGTTTTTGACTTAGAAACAACTGGTTTGGAACCTGCTTTAAACGAAATCATAGAAATAGGTGCAGTGAAAATAAAAGATATGAAAATTGTCTCCAAATTTCATAGATTAGTTAAACCAAAAAAAACAATATCACAATTTACTACTAATCTTACAGGTATTACAAATGAAATGTTGGAAAAAGAAAAACCTATAGAAGTCGTCTTACCAGAGTTTTTAAGTTTCATTGAAGGTACAATTTTAGTTGCACACAATGCAGATTTTGATTATAGATTTTTGAGAGAATGGGTAGTAAAAATATATAATGAACATTTTGAGCAAACATACATCGATACCTTAGCTTTGTCAAAATCGTTGCTAAATTTGAAAGGATACTCTCTAGATAAAGTTGTAGATGAATTAAATCTTGGAAATTTCGAACATCATAGAGCTCATGAAGATGCTAACGTTACAGCATTGGTCTTTTTGAAACTTATTGAAATGGCAAAAAATAAAAAAGTAACCAAACTTTCTGAACTTGAAAAATTAAAAAAATTTATAGATTACAGAAGAATTAGACCAACACGTATGACCATTTTAGTAAAAAATAAAACGGGTTTAAAAAATTTATACAAACTTGTTTCAAATTCTCATGTAAAATATTTCTATAGAGTTCCCAGAATTTTAAAAAGCGAATTATCTAAAATGAGAGAAGGCCTTTTAATAGGAAGCTGTGGTGAAGAAGGAGAAATTATAGAAGCCTACCTTAGAGGGGCCTCACATGAAGAAATAATTGAGATAGCGAAATTCTATGATTATTTAGAAATCATTCCTATCAACTCACTTGAAATAGGTTCAAAAATATCTAATAAAGAAATAACTAAAATATATAAATCAATATACAATTTAGGAAAAGAATTGAATGTTCCAGTTGTTATGGTATCTAACGCTCATTATCTTGATAAAGAAGATGTAATATTTTTAAACACTTTAAAATTTGCAGAACAAAGAAAGCCCACAAATTCGCACAAATACCTAAGAACAACAAATGAAATGATTGAGGAAGCAATGCGAATTTTTGAAGATAAAGATATAGCTGAAAATGTCGTTATTTATAATTCTCATAACATTGCTAATCAAATTGAAATAATTCAACCGTTGAATAAAAAATTAAATCCTCCAACAATTGAAAATGCTGAAGAAGATGTAAAAGAGATGGCTTTACAAAAAGCTTATGAGATATACGGTAATTCTTTACCTAAAATAGTTGAAGATAGATTAAACAAAGAATTAAATTCAATAATAAAGCATGGTTACGCTGTGTTATACCTTATATCACAACGAATAGTAAACAAGTCCGTAGAAGACGGATATTTAGTCGGCTCAAGAGGTTCAGTAGGATCTTCGTTTGTAGCTACAATGTTGGGGATAACAGAAATAAACCCGTTGCCTCCTCATTATGTATGTCCTAAGTGTAAAAAAAGTGAATTTATAGAAAAAGGTAATGTTGGTTCAGGTTACGATCTTCCAAGAAAAAAGTGTGATTTATGTGGAACAGAAATGGAAAAAAATGGTCAAAATATTCCTTTTGAAACTTTTATGGGGTTTGAAGGAGATAAAATTCCTGATATAGATTTAAATTTCTCTAGTGATTATCAATCAAAAGCTCATAAGTATATAGAACAAATGTTTGGAGAAGATCACGTTTTCAGAGCCGGAACTATTTCTACTATCGCTGAAAGAACAGCGTTTGAATTCTCAAGAAAATACTGTGAAAATGAGAGAATCTTGAAAAATTCGGAAATCCAGAGAATAGCGAGCGCTATTACTGGTGTTAAGAGGACAACAGGTCAACATCCTGGAGGACTAATGATTGTTCCTAAAGAATTAGAAATATATGATTTTACTCCCATTCAATTCCCAGCAAATGATTCAACTTCTGGTGTACAGACAACCCATTTTGATTATCATGTCATTCATGATGATTTAGTCAAACTTGATGCACTTGGACATGATGATCCAACATTTCTTAAAATGTTGAAAGATTTAACCGGTGTTGATCCTATGAAAATCCCTATGGATGATAAAAGAACTCTCAGCATTTTTTCTTCTACAAAAGAATTAAATGTTGATTTAAAAAATGAGTTAGGTACTACAGTTGGAACTTTAGGAATTCCTGAGTTTGGAACAACTTTTGTTAGAAAGATGCTCGAAGATACAAGACCAAAGAGTTTTGCTGAGTTGGTAAGGATTTCAGGACTCTCTCACGGAACGGATGTTTGGTCTGGCATAGCAAAAACTTGGATTGATAACAAAGTAGCTACCTTGGAGGAAGTAATATCATGTAGAGACGATATTATGAACTTTTTAATTTCAAAAGGTGTTCCCCCAAAAGAAGCATTTTTAATAATGGAAAAGGTAAGAAAAGGAAAAGGAATTAATGACCAAGACGAAGAGCTAATGAGAAATTTTGAAGTTCCTAAATGGTTTATAACATCCTGTAAAAAAATTAAATACCTTTTTCCAAAAGCGCATGCTGCCGCATATGTTAGTATGGCTTTTAGAATTGCTTGGTATAAAGTTTATTATCCTTTAGCCTTTTATGCTACCTATTTTACAATAAAAGGTGATGAGTTCAATATAAAAGTTATTTTTTCTGGAAAAGAGGCTATTAAGAAAAGGATTTATGAATTACGTATGTCAGATGTTGACACACGAAAAAAGAATGAAATGATAAACTTAGAATTAGCACTTGAAATGATGTTAAGAGGCTTTAACTTTAAAATGGTCGATCTATATAAATCAGATGCCAAAGAATTTTTAATAGTAGATAATTATCTTTTAGTGCCATTCACAAAAATTCCAAATCTTGGAGAAAAAGCCGCAGAAAAAATTATCCGTGCTAGAGGGGAAGAATTTAGATCAATCGAAGATTTTGTTTCAAAAACTGGTTGTAATAAAACAAACGTTCAGACCTTGAAAGAATTAGGAGTCCTAAAAGATTTGCCAGAAACAAACCAGATCTCTTTGTTTGGAGGCTAACTCACGTGGAAGGATGGTTAACCTTTTTAGAATTCAAAAAAATCACTAATTTTCTTGACGCTTTTTGTGGAACAGTTGAACCAACGTTTAGAAACGCATTTTTCTATTACAATAATTCTCTAAGAATTTTTGCGACAGACGGATGCGCTGAGCTACATTTAAATGCTACTAAAGAGTTTTTGCCTTTTGATGGCGTCGCGATAGTACCGGTTCAATATTTAAAAGGCATAATTAAAGGCACTAAGGTAAATGACGATTCTTTAGTTAAAATTTCTGTTGACGATGATGAAATAATTTTTGAACTGGAAGGAATGCGATTAAACAGTAAAATAGAAAAATTGAAAGATGATAAAATACAGAAATTAAATAAAGATTTTACCGTTTTAAACAGAAAAAAAGTAGGATCTTTTGTTGATAAGATGGATTTTGTTTCTGCCTCGGCGAGTGAAGGAGACGTAATAGACATACTTACAGTCGAGAACAATATATTGTTTGGATATATTTGTAACTTTTACAAATTAAATGCCAATTTTGCCCCTTCAAAACTTGAATTTCATAGAGAAATCCCTTTTATTTCCGCTAGGCATATAGTAAAATCATTAGGCCTATTAAATAAAAACCTTACGTTAGAGTTTGGAATCGATAAAAACAACATTATATTACACATTCCAGGTGTTTTTATTAAAATCTGTTCAACAAAACCTGATTATAGAAAACCTATCGTTATACAATTAGATTACATAGAAGAAACGATTATAAATACCAAAGATCTAAAAAAAGCCTTAGGCAAATTGTATGTAACATTTACAGAGAGCAATATAGCTAATCTTGTTCTAAAAGAAAACAATAGTTATATATATAAAGAAGAACAAAATTCAAAAATTTCGTTTAAATTACCTTATTCCTTTAAAAATCAATACATGATTCCAATACATATAAGAAAGCTAAGATCAATTTTATCCAGAATGTCAGAAAATATAAAAGTATATTTGAATGAAAGAGAAATGATATTAGTTGATGAAAAACAAAACAAATGTGCCAGCTTTTTGGTTAAAGAATTCAAAAGTGCCTCACAATAACCTCAAAGAAATAGACAAATAGTAATTATTACGGCTAAATCTTTTTATACTTTTTAATTGTTTTTTTATATAAATATTTCCGTTGATTTATTTATGATATATAATAAATTAATTCAAATATTCTCTTTTAATAAGTACTGTTTTAATGCGAACACACGATTATTTCTTTAATTATTTTTATGACTGAAAAATTAACAATAATTAAAATAAATAATATTAAATTGAAAAGAAATCAGTGTATAATTTTTGTGGTTAATGTTGATAATTTTTGTAAGGATTAATCTTAATCGGGGAGAGTGAAGAGGATGAAGATAATTAACTTTTTTAAAGACTTCATAAAAATTTTTAAAGATCTATCACAAGATTTGGACATGTATGTAGAAAAGGACCCTACAGCCAAAAATAAATGGAAAGTGTTTTTTACATCCGTTTCTTTTCACGGACTTATGGCATATAGATTTGCTAATTTTTTCTATAGATATAAAATATACCCTATTTCCTATATTATTTACGTTTTGAGTAAAATCATTCATTCTATGGATATACATCCTGCTGCTTTAATCGAACCTGGTGTGGTTATTGACCATGGATTTGGAGTTGTTATTGGTGAAACCGCTAGCGTCGGCCGCGGCAGCTTAATTTACCAAGGAGTAACGCTTGGCGCAAAAAAAGTTACTTCAGGCAAAAGACATCCCATCGTTGGTAAAAATGTAATGATTGGAGCCGGAGCCAAAATTCTAGGTCATATCTATATTGGAGATGATTCTGTAATAGGTGCTAATGCAGTTGTTTTAATGGATGTTCCGCCCAAGTCTTTAGTCGTCGGAGTTCCTGCCAAAATCAAAAAGTTAAATTGTCCATCTTCCAATTATTATGATTTAAGCAATACGATTAATTCAGATTATATTCTTTAGCAAAAATAAAGGGGGAATTTTAAACATGATTTATACTTCAATTGGTAACACTCCAATGATTACTCTATCTAGATTAATCGAACCAGGAAGGGTTTTTGTTAAATTAGAAAAAAATAATCCTGCAGGTAGTATTAAAGATAGACCTGCATTTTTTATGATTAAACATGCAGAAATAAACAATGAACTGAATGAAACTCAAAATATAATTGTCGAACCCACTAGTGGTAATACTGGAATAGCTCTTGCGGCTATAGGTAAAAGTAAGGGATATAGAGTAATATTAACAATGCCTGAAAGTATGAGTGAAGAAAGAAAAAAAATACTAAAAATTTTAGGTGCCGAATTAATATTAACTCCCGCTGAACAAGGCATGAAAGGAGCCATAAATAAGGCGATTGAAATAGTTGAACAAACAAAAGGGTTCATGCCTAATCAATTTTCTAACCCCGCTAACCCATATTCACACGAAGTTACAACTGGACCTGAAATAATCAAGCAGATGGATTATTCTTTAGATGTTTTTGTTGCAGGGGTGGGAACCGGAGGAACTATTACTGGTATTGCTAGAGCATTAAAAAAAACCTTTTCCGATTGTGTTAGAATAGTCGCTGTTGAACCTTCTAATTCACCGGTTTTATCAGGTGGTAATCCGGGATCACACACGATACAAGGCATAGGTGCCGGATTTATACCTGATAATTTGAACATGGATTTAATAGACGAAGTTATGCAAATTACAGATGAAGAAGCTATTGACGTAACTAAACAATTGTCAAAAATCGAAGGATTATTTGTAGGGATTTCTTCGGGAGCTAACATAGCGGCAGCTTTAAAACTAGCTGCTAGACTTGGAAAAGGAAGAAGAATAGTGACAATTGCTCCCGACAGTGGAGATAAATACATGAGTTTGTTATAATCAAGTTAACAAAAATGTGTTAAAATTTGAATTGATAATAACATAAAGTATTTTATGAGACTTAGGAGGAAAAATCAATGGCTGAAAAACACTGTTCTTTTTGCGGTAAACCATACAGTCAAGCTGATGCTCTAGTAGCAGGGCCAAACGGTATATATATTTGTGACGAGTGTATAGACCTTTTTAGCGATCTCGTTGAAGAAAACAGGGCAAAAGCAACAGAAAGAAAAAAACAATCTAAAAAAACTCCATTAACACCAAAACAATTGAAAAGTTATTTAGATAATTATGTAATTGGCCAAGAAAAAGCTAAAAAAATTATTTCTGTGGCCGTTTATAATCATTATAAAAGAATTTTTTCTGCTGTTGATATCGATGATGTTGAAATAGAGAAATCTAATGTTTTACTGATTGGTCCTACAGGAACTGGAAAAACTTTAATTGCAAAGACCCTAGCGAAAGTGCTGGATGTTCCTTTTGCCATTGCTGATGCAACAACTTTGACTGAAGCTGGATATGTGGGTGAAGATGTTGAAAATGTAATTTTAAGGCTACTACAAGCTGCAGATTTCGATGTTCAAAGAGCTCAGAAAGGTATTATTTACATAGATGAGATAGATAAAATAGCTAGGAAATCCCCCAATCCATCTATAACGCGTGATGTATCGGGTGAAGGAGTACAACAAGGTCTGCTTAAGATAGTGGAAGGAACGATAGCCAATGTACCTCCACAAGGAGGGAGGAAACATCCGTATCAAGAATTCCTACAAGTTGATACCTCCAAAATCCTTTTTATAGCTGGTGGTGCCTTTGATGGTTTAACAGATATTATTAAACAGAGAATCAAAGATTCATCTATAGGATTTGGTGCAGACATTAAAAGTAACAAAGATCAAAGAGCCGGAGAATTATTAGACAATATTATACAAGATGATTTAATTAGATATGGTTTAATTCCAGAGTTTGTTGGAAGATTTCCTGTAATTGCTACTCTAAATGATTTGAGTGTTGAAGATTTGATAAAAATTGCTACCGAACCAAAAAATGCTTTGTTAAAACAATACAAAAAGATGCTTGAACTGGAAGGTATTGAATTAGAAGTTACACCTGAAGCACTAATATTAATTGCTGAACAGGCTTTGAAAAGGGGTACTGGAGCTAGAGCTTTAAAGACTATCTTCGAAGAAGTTATGATAGATATTATGTATGAAGCCCCTGAAATGAAAAACAAAGTAACTAAAATAATAATTGATGAAAACGCTATAATTCATAAAAGACCAGTTTTTCAAAGAAAGGAGACTGCATAAAATAGAAAAAGAACCAATTATATTTGCTATAGAAACTTCATGTGATGAAACAGCTATTGCTATACTAGAAGGGACAAATAATTTACTTTCAAACTTAATTATTTCTCAAATTGATATACATAAGGTTTTTGGGGGTGTGGTACCGGAAATTGCTGCAAGAAAACATATAGAATTTCTATATAAACTTGCTCAAAAAGCTTTCGAAGAATCTAAAACAACGCCCTATGATATTGATGCAATCGCTGCAACTTATGGTCCTGGATTGATTGGTTCGTTGCTAGTCGGGACAAGTTTTGCCAAGGGGATGTCGTTATCTCTTAAGGTACCTTTTATAGGGGTAAACCATTTAGTTGGACATATATACGCTAATTTTCTTGATTTCCCTGAATTAAAGCCGCCTTTCTTAACACTTTTGGTTTCAGGTGGACATACAATGTTGATTTTGACAAAAGATTATTTGGAATATGAAATTATAGGCCAAACAAGAGACGACGCGGCAGGGGAAGCATTTGATAAAGTAGCAAGAATCCTCGGTCTTGGTTACCCTGGAGGTCCTATCATCGAGGACAAAGCCAAAAATGGAAAAAGTATTTATAATTTCCCGAAGCCTCTATATGATGTGGGTTACGATTTCTCATTTTCTGGGTTAAAAACTTCTGTTCTATATTTTGTTAAAGAACATCCTGAAGCTAAAATTGAAGACATAGCTGCCTCTTTTCAAGAAGCTATTACAGAAACCTTAGTTCATAAAGTAACAAAGTATGCTTTAGAAAACAATATACATGAAGTGGTAATTGCTGGAGGGGTTGCATCTAACTTAGTGTTAAGAAAAAAATTGGACGAATATAAAGACAAGCTAAATATTTATTATCCCCGTTTGACGTTATGTACCGATAATGCAGCTATGATTGCAAGAGCAGCATACGAAAAATATCAAAGAAAATTGTTTAGCAAATTAGATCTAGATGTTTGTCCGAATCTTGGTTTTTCTGAAATATAACACAAACCATTTAAAACCGTTTGAATTCATATCGTTCCCTACAAAAATTTAATATGATCTAACGCGTATCCTTGACATAAATTTTTATAAATGTTATAATTATTCAGATAAATAGATAGGTGTTAAACTACGGAGAGGTGACCGAGTGGCCGAAGGTGCTTGCCTGCTAAGCAAGTG